>JBOHTL010000617.1:0-7669 GCA_050733735.1 Gemmatimonadaceae bacterium | reverse complement strand
AGTGAACGCTGCGCCTGCGCCGCGCGACGTGCCTGGTTCGCCGTGGAATCCGCCGCGTCGCGTGCCAGCGAGCGGCGCTCCTCCATGGTCGGCACGCGCAGGATGATCTCGCGGCTCGCGCCGCGCTGGTTCCACGGGGAGTTGTCGGTCGCGACGACCTGCAGCCGCAGGGCGTCGCCCGCTTCCAGCTGTCGCGCGGCGAGGTCGACCACCGGCGTCCCATGCCAGATCGTGTTCTGATTCGTCGCGACGCGCTGCACGACGGCGGGGAGACGCCGGCCGTCAGCGGTCTGCCGCACTCCATGCAGCTCCACGGCGCCGATGCCGTGATCGTCAGTCACGGTGACCTGCAGCGGGACCCGGTCGCCCGTCGCGACGATGGTATCCATCGCCGGCGAGACGAGCTCCACGCTCGGCGCGGAATCCGGAATGACGTCCACTTCGATGGGAAGCGGCACATCGGCAACCGGACCGCGCGCGGCGAACGCGAACCAGTCATATCGTCCGCTGCCGCGCGGATGAATGCGGCCATTGAACGAGTGGCCATCCGTCGTGAACGACACGGAGTCGTGTGCTCCGCGAACGTACACGGAGCGCAGCTGTGTGGAGGCGCGTCCGGTCACCTCGATGACTGTCCCGCGCGGAATGCGCGCGGGCTCCCCGACGGGAAGTCCTTCGGGGGTACGGGCCAGGTATGCGGGGTACACCGCGCGGAGCACGACCCCGCCCACGAAGGGACGATCCGTGACGCGCACGATCGTGGTGTCGGTCGCGTTCCGGCCGTCCCACGCGACGAGGGTCAGGTCGCCACGGATCGGGCCGATGGTCGTCGTGGCTTCGCCGCTCGTGCTGTCCACGAGCAGCGTGCTGGTGCGCCAGCCTTCTCCGGTGGCGCGAGAGCTGAGCTGCAGCTTGCGCCGGCCGGATGCCTGGACGGCGATGCGCACCGATTCCCCGCGCAGCAGCTCCCCAGGCAGGTCACGGAAGCCGAGCGCCGGGAGCAGCGTGCCTTTCCAGGCAGCGATCGGCCGGCGGATGGCGAGCAATCCGTCGTTGAGCGTCGGCGCGGCCCAGAGCAGAAGCGCCACCGTCGCGAGCGCGATACCGAACGCCTGTACGGCGCGATTGCGGCTCGTCCGGCGACGACGCGGCGCCAGTTCGGCCCCGCGACTGCGCAGCTGTTGGGCGAGGAGGCGGTCGGCGCGCCGGGCGATCGGATGATCGGGCCCCACTTCCATGATGCCCCGCAGCGCGCCCGCGCGCAGCGTCTGCTCGCGCTCGATCGCCGCGGCAACAGACGGACGCGCCAGCTCGGCGCGCAGTCTGCGCGCGGCCCACCAGAGCAGCGCGCCGTTGGCGACGATCAGCGCGACCCAGACGAGCATCGGAACGACGCGGGGCAGCGCGATCCAGCGCGACTCCGCGAGCAGCCAGGCACTCGCGCCGATGACCGCCAGTGTCACCACGAGCGTGGTCGCCACCGTCGCGACGACGTCGACGATGCGGAGACGAGCGCGTTCGCGCTCGACGAGTTCGACTACGGTCATGGAATCGGTCGGCTGGTGACGGCGTACGTGAAGAGGTTCACGCCCATCCGGAGCGCGGCTTCGTGGAGCTCGGGTGGATCCTTGTGCACTTCGGGATCCTCCCATCCATTCCCCAGATCGCTCTCATAATCATAGAACACGGCGAGACGCTCGCCTATGAAAATGCCGAATCCCCGCGCCGGTTTGCCGTCATGCTCGTGGATCTTCGGCACGCCCTTCGGGAAGTCGTAGACGATGTGGTACACCGGATGGGTCACCGGCACGTCGACGAGCGGACGGTCGGGGAAGACGCGCTCGATCTCGCGGCGGAACGCCGTGTCGAGACCGTAGTTGTCGCTGACGTGAAGGAATCCGCCGCGCAGCAGATAGTCGCGCAGCCGCGTGACTTCGACGTCGCTCAGCGTGATGTTGCCGTGACCGGTGACATGCAGGAATGGGAAATCCCAGAGCTTGTCGTCGGTGAGACGAACCCGCGCCTCCTGCTGCTCGACCTTGAGCGACGTACGCTCGCGAATGGCCTGGAGGAGATTCGGGAGGCTCGACGGATTCGCGTACCAGTCGCCGCCGCCGTCGTACTGCAGTCGGGCGATGGTGAGGCGCGTCGCGCGCGGCTGCGCCGACGCAAACGCCGTCACGAGCGCCGCGCCGAGTGTGATCGCCAGCAGGCCGACGGCGGCGCGCTTATGCATCGGTGCCGCGCGCGATGCGGTACGCCAGATTGCGAGGGGCGCCCTGTCGCGCCAGCTCCGCCGCGACATCACGCACGCTCAAACCCCGCGCTCGCAGGGAGCGCGCGCTTGCGCGCAATACGTCCTCGTCCGGCGCCGCGAGCGGCGCACCGGCGATCATGATCACGACTTCTCCTCGAGGCGGGCTGTCCTTGTAATACGCGCTGAGGGAGTCCAGCGTTCCCCGCCGAAGCTCTTCGTGCAGCTTGGTAAGCTCGCGCGCGACGACCGCTCGACGTTCTGCAGCCCCATCCCCCCGCTCCGCCAACTCTCGCAACGAATCGGCCACCCGACCAGGCGCCTCGTACAGGACGGCCGTGTGGCGGGACGAAGCGATCTCGTCGAGAAGCGTCGAGCGGTCACGGCCTTTACGCGGGAGAAATCCGTAGAAGGTGAAGGGCTCCGCTGGCAACCCCGAGGCGACGAGTGCGGCGAGCAGAGCAGAGGCGCCGGGAATCGGCACCACCCTGAGTCCCGCGTCGATGGCGGCGGCGACGAGGCGTTGACCGGGGTCCGACAGGAGCGGCGTTCCCGCGTCGGAGATGAGCGCGAGGTCGTCCCCGCGCTCGAGCCGCTCGATTGCCGTGGCGGTCGCGCGCGCTTCGTTGTGCTCGTGGTGGGACGCGAGACGCGTCGTGATGTCGTAGCGATCGAGGAGCGGTCTCGAGTGGCGGGTGTCTTCGGCAAGTATCAGCGCGACCGACTGGAGCACCTGGACCGCGCGAAATGAAAAGTCTCCCAGGTTTCCGATGGGAGTGCTGACGACATACAGCGTCCCAGGCTCAGCGGCGGCAGCCACGCGTCAGAGCACTTTCCAGGGCAGGCGCTCGTAGAATCCCGCGGACTGCAGCATGTGCCGCCGCTCCCAGGTGAGCTCCTTGAGCAGCGCCGCGGGCGGAGCGCTCTCGTGATCGGCGGCGGCCCAGATCACCTCGGACAGCCATTTCGCGACCGCCGTGGTGATCGCTTCGGTGTCGGCGATCGGATCGCGCGAGGGTTTCTTGCCGACCGAGAAGCTCTCCAGCGATGGATGGGCTTTGAGCAGGTTCTGTCGCGCCTGTTCCGCGATGGCGGGAGCAGCCTCCCTGCCGGCCTTCACGAGGCGATCCACCAGCGCATGACTCAGCTCGCGGTACGCCTGCACGAGGGCCCCGGGCGCCTGCACGGGAAGCGGAGACAGCTGCGGCCAGCGCCGGAACTTGTCGGCCTCGAGCGATTTGCCGGCTCCAAACAACTTTGCCACACGCTCGACCACAGTGCCCGTCGCCGCGTAGGACAGAAAGGCGCTCTCCACCGCGCCGGCGCGGAAAAGGAGGTAGTTCACCGAGCCTTCCGACACGATCTCGACGACGCCGTCGAACATCGTCGACATCATGAATGGAAAAAGAACTGCCGGATCGGTGACCTCGAGCTCCGCGGGCCACGGATCCGGCGGCGTCGTCTGCGCCAGGAACATCGACGCCAGCTGGTCGTCCTCCGCTTCGTGAAAACAGATCTCCCCGTATTCAGGTTCCGCCGGGATGCGCTCCAACGCGGCGCTGATCGGGACGGCGCGCCATCCCTGGGCGTCCATGACCGTTGCGTTGGCCACCTCCCCGGACAGCAGGTACAAGACGACGAACTCTTCGGGGAGCCAGACGGCGACATACCCTGACAGCCGCGCCGACCGATCGCGCTTGGCGTCGGTCAGCAGGTTGCGAAGGTGGATGTACGCGAGGCGGGTCCGCGGGAGCATTACGCGCAAGTAGGGATAGCGCAGTCCCGCTACGATGGCTGGCATTCGCCCGTCAATATTGCGCCCGACAGCGAGCCGGGCAATGCGGACGGCCTTCCGAAGTTATGCCGCGTGCTGCTGCAGTTTCGTCTCGATGTGGGTGCGCGGCACGGCGCCGACGATCTGGTCGACGACCTTGCCATCCTTGAAGAAGAGAAGCATCGGGATCGACCGCACGTTGAAGCGCGTCGCTGTCTTGATGTTCGTGTCGACGTCCAGCTTCGCGACCTTCACCTTGCCGGCGTATTCGGTCGCCAGCTGATCGAGAATCGGCGCGATCATGCGGCAGGGGCCGCACCAGGTTGCCCAGAAGTCCACGACCGCGAGGCCGCTGTGCTTTTCGATCTCCGCTTCGAACGTGTCGTCGGTGACCTGCGTGGTGTTCTCCGCCATGTTCGTCCGTTCTCCTCCATCCTCGTGAGAGAACGCCGTTCATCCGGCGTTCCAGTCAGGTTCAGTAGATTCTGTCTGCCCAGCCCCCGCCACAGGAGCGCTCCGTCATGACGCACGGCACCCGAATCGCGCACATCGGAATCGCGGTGAACGCGCTCGATGACATCCTGCCGTTCTATCGCGACCTCCTGGGGCTGCCGGAAGAGCCGCTCGCCGACGCTGACGGAGCGCGAATCGCGGGTCTCCGCGCCGGCGAATCGCTGGTCGAGCTGCTCGAGGCCAAAGCCCCGGACACCCCCATCGGCAAGTTCGTTTCCAGGCGCGGCCCCGGCATCCACCACATCTGCTTCGCCGTCGACGATCTGAACGCTACACTGGATCGCTGTCGCCGTGCAGGTGTCCGGTTGATCGACGAGACACCGCGCATGGGCGCCGAAGGCAAGCGCATCGCCTTCCTGCACCCGAAATCCACGGGAGGAGTGCTGGTCGAACTGACGGAGAGCTGAGATTGAAGGATTGAACGATTGAAGGAGTCGATCCTTCAATCCTTCAAGCCTTTAATCCTTCAATCCTCCCCTTTCATCTCCGCTGGCAGATATCGGTCAGCTTCTCCATCTCGAACGATCGCAGATACCAGCGGCCTCCCGGCCCCTCCGTCGCGAAGAAATTTGCCGTCCGCGTCAGGTCCTTGTAGGTCACATCCACGGAAAACACGCGCTCGCGGTTCGTGGCCGGCGACTCGTTGGTGATCGTGTAGTTGTCGTGCTTGAGGTAGCAGAGCATCACGATCTCGCGCTGCTCCAGCTCGGCGCGCTCCATGTTCGATCGTGCCGGTCCTTCGCTGGTGCCCCACACGCCTGCCATCGCCTGGAGATTCTCCGCCTTGGCCGCGGCCAGGAATTTCTGAACCGCGTCGCGGGCGTTCGCGCCCCCCGGCGCGTTCGGGCCTTCCGCCGTGCCGACATTCACCTGCCGCGTGCACGCGGCGGCGACGAGGAGACACAGAATCGCTAGTTTCTTCACGCGCGCTCCGGTGGTGGGAGTTGTTGCACAAGTAACGATCGTACCGGTAGCGAGCAACGTCGTTCCCTCTCGCCTGTTCGCCTCCGCGAATGCGCCTCTACATCAACATCGACCACGTCGCGACCGTTCGTCAGGCGCGCCGGGGCGTGGAACCCGACCCCGTCGCCGCCGCGCGCATCTGCGAGGAGGCGGGCGCGGACGGCATCACCGCCCACCTGCGCGAGGACCGGCGCCACATCCAGGATCGCGACGTCGACCGCATCGCGCGCGAGGTACGCACCAACTTCAACCTCGAGATGGCCTGCACCGACGAGATGATCGGCATCGCGCTGCGCCTCCGTCCGCACCAGTGCACCTTCGTCCCCGAACGACGCGAGGAGATCACGACGGAAGGCGGACTGGACGTCGCCCGCGACGTCGCGCGCATCCGCGACGGGCTCACGCGGCTCAACGCCGGCGGCATTCGTACCAGCCTGTTCATCGCGCCCGACGAGCGCATCGTCGAGCTGTCACGCGAGGCCGGCGCCGTCGCGATCGAGCTGCATACGGGCACGTATTCGCACCATGCCGGCGATCCCGCCCCGCTGCGCGCCCTCGAACGGTCCGCCGCGCTCGGAAAGCGCATCGGGCTCGCGGTCCACGCGGGGCATGGACTCACCACGGCGAACGTCGTGCCCGTGGCGCGCATCCCGGAGATCGAGGAGCTGAACATCGGACATTCCATCGTGAGTCGCGCGATCTTCGTCGGGCTTGCCGACGCAGTGCGCGAGATGCGCCGCGTGATGGACTCGGCTCGTGCGTCGTCCTAACTTGGCAACGACTCCATGAGCACCAATCCCGCGGCCTCCTTTCTCGATTTTTTCGTCCTTGAGGCGGGCGAATATGTCGAGCGCCTCGACGCGCTCCTGCTGCGTGCCGCCGAGGCGGGACCGGACTCGGACGCACTGCAGCGCGCCGCCCGCGCCCTTCGGGGCAGCGCGACCATGGCCAAGCTGCCGACCTTCGCCGAGCTTGCGTCGTCGGTGGAAGCGGTGGGTCGCGGATTGCGCGACGGCTCGCTCGGGTGGGAGCCCGGACTCAAAGGCGCTCTCACCGCCGCGATCGACGACCTGAAGATCCTCGTTCGCGCCGCGCGCGCGTGGTCGCCCGCCGAAGACCAGTGGGCGTTGCAGCGCGTGGCCGAGCTCGCGCAGTTCGTGAAGGCGCTCCCGATCATCCCCGCGGTCGCCGCCCAGAAACCCGGCGTCAACCAGACGTTCTTCGCGAACGAGGCGAACAGCGTCGCCGCCGGATTCGATCTCATCGCCGCGCGCCCCGACGATCGCACCGAGTCGCTCTCCGTGCTCCAGCGCGTCCGCGCGACGCGCGGGGTCGCCGGAGTGAACGACGTTCCCGGATTGTCCGCGGTCCTTGAGGCCACGGAGTCGGCGCTGCGAGTGGTCGAGCAGGGCGAGCCACGGGTCTCGTCAGAGCGTGTCACCCTCCTCCGCTCGGCGGCGAACCTCCTGCGAGCGATCGCGGGCGCGCTCACGGGGGGCGAACCGGTCAAGGTCGACACGCCGCAGTACCGGTCGTTCCTCATCTCGCTCGACGCAGTGATGGCCGAGTCATCCGGCGCCGACCGCGTGATTCCGATCGCGGACCTCTTCTATAATGATGCGGGACCGCACATCGTCAGCGCGGCGCCGAATCCGCCGACCTCCCCCATCCAGCGCTTCCGCATGGAAGTGGTCAGCCTCGGCGAGCATCTGCACCGTGTCATCGAGGAAGCGCGCCGCGCGACCGATGAGATCCAGCGCGAGCACGCGCGCGGTCAGCTGGGCCGGGCACTGCGCGCCATTCGCGCAACGGCTGCGAGCTTCGGGCAGATGGCGGTCGCGCAGACGGTCGAGGCCTACCTCGAGCGTACCGGAGATCTGAACGTCTCGGCACTGGACGCCATCTCGAGCTTCGCCGCGACCATCTCGCCCGCCGCGAGCGCTCCAACGCCGCAGGTGGCGCGGGCCGCGATGCCGCTTCGGATGAGCCAGGCCCAACGCGCGGTCGCGAACATCGGAATGCCGCGCGCCGAGGCGCCTCCCGCTTCACCCGCACGACACACGCCTGCGGCGACGACCCCGGTCGCATCTCCCGTGGCGCCGCGTCCGCAACCGGCTGCGACATCGGGGGGGGGATACGCGCGCGTCTTCGAAGCCGTGCAGGCT
>JBOHTL010000616.1:0-4865 GCA_050733735.1 Gemmatimonadaceae bacterium | reverse complement strand
TCAGGAAGTAGCCGAGCGCGCCTTCGAAGTTGGGATCCGTGAGGATGCGAACGCCCGCCATCTCGATCAGCAGCGTCGCGTGTCCGATGTACGTGATTTCCATCGCTGAGTGCGCTGTGGCCGCCGCGTGCGTGCGGACGGACTCAGGCGCTACTTCTTATCACGCTTTGTGCCCTTCGGCGCGTCGGGCGGCGGCTTGTTCGCCTTGCGTTCCCGGGCAAGCAACCACTGCTGCGGAAGCGCGGCGACGTTCTGGACCGCGTAATAGAGATTCAGTCCGGAGGCGAAGTTCCAGAACAGCACCGTGAACATCACGGGCATCACGTAGCTCATCATCTTGGTCTGCGGCGTCGGCGGCACGCCTTTCATGCCGATCCACGAGAGCAGGAACATCGACGCGCCCATGAACAGCGGCGTGATGAAATAGGGGTCGCGCAGCGACAAGTCCGGCAGCCAGAGGAAGGACACGCCTCGGAACTCGATCGTGTTCTGGAAGACGAAGTACAGCGCGAACAGGATCGGCATCGGCAGGAGCATCGGCAGACAGCCGAGTAGCGGCGAGAACGGGCTCATGCCGTGTTCCTGATAGACCTTCATGATCGCGTCGCGCTGCCGCTCCGGATTGTCGCGGTACTTCTTCTGGATCTCCGCGAGCTCCGGCTGGAGGCGCTGCATCTTCATGCTCGACCGCATGGCGTTCTGGTTCAGCGGCCAGAGCAGCAGCCGCACGGCGACGCCGAAGATCACCAGCACCCAGCCGTAGCCGACGTCGAAGGTGTGTCGCATCCACAGCAGCATGCGCATCACGATCGTCGAGAATGGCTGCACCATTCCGGACATCCACCCGCCGTACGGGTTCACGTTCTCGAGTGACACCGCGGTCTTGCGGAGATGATCCCACGACTGCGGTCCGGCGTAGATGCGCAGCGCGAAGCTGTTGTCGCTGAGCGGAAGGAACGCGGTGGTCTGCGCCGCCGTCGCCTCGCTGCCTGTGCGCGGCCCGCCGCGCGTTGCGACGGCGCGAAACGCGGAGTCGGGTCCCGCCGGGATGACCGCGACCACGAAGTACTTGTTGCGCGCCGCCACCCAGCGGATCGGCCCCGTGTCCACGCGCGCGACGAGCGTGTCGAGATCGCCGAATCCGATGGTCTCGACTTCGCCTGGCCTGTTCGTGTACGCGATCGTCAGATGGCGGGTATCGTCGCCGATATCCGCCTCTTCGCTCCGAATGCGCGTGGGCAGGGTGACCAGGAGCCGGCGATCGATGTCCCCATCCGTGTCGGTTGCCGCGGTACCGATGGTCCCCTCCAGGCGCATGACGAAACTGTCGACGGGGACACGGTACGTGAGTGTGATCGGCACCGGCGACGTCGTGCTCACCATGCGCTGCACGATGACGTCGCCTTCGCGGCGCTGCGGCTCCGCCCGGAACGCGACGTTGTCGAGCGCCACCGTGTCGCGATCGCTGACGAGCGTCAGCCGGATGAGGCGATCGTTCGGCTCGACGAGCCGGACGGGCGTATCGCTCGCCGCTCCCGGACGCAGCGATTCATACTCCGGCAGCAGGACGTTCGCCGGCGTTCCTCCGGGACTCACGATCGGGTACCGCGCGTGCTGCGTGCGCACGATCGTCGTCTCGGCGCGGACAACCGCGCCCGGAGGAGCGGCGCTCACCGTCGGTTGTCGCTGCGCCGGCGTCGGCGTCGCTACCGCCGGCGACGGTGGCGGAACCGTATCGCGCACGCTGTCCGGTTGTGCGACGGCAATCGTATCGGTCGGCGGCGGCGGTCGTCGCGACGACGGAAACAGCATCGGTGTGATGACGATGACGATCGCCGTCAGCAGCAGTGCGAGAAGTGTTCTGCGGTCCATTAACGATGTTGCGTGCGATTACGGAACGGGGTCATATCCGCCCGGTCTGAACGGGTGGCAGCGCAGCAGCCGCCGGAGCGCGAGCCACGTGCCGCGCAGCGCACCGTGCCGGTCGAGCGCCTCGATGGCGTACGCGGAACAGCTGGGATAGTAGCGACAGGACGCCGGCAAGAGCGGACTCAGTCCAACCTGGTACGCGCGCACGCCGAAGATCAGCACATGTTTGATCATAGACGCGCCGCGACGTCGGCGATGTCGTCGCGCAGCCCGTCGAAGGTGGCGTTGTACGCTTCGCGCCGCGCGCGGAGCAGGACATCGCACGACACCGGGCGCGGAAGCATGTTCTGACGGGCCAGCTCGCGGAGGCGACGCTTGAGCCTGTTGCGGCGTACAGCGGTGAATCCGTACTTGGGCACCACTATCGCTACGCGCACGTGGCCGGTCGGAGATTCAAGGCGCCGAACGTCCAGCAACTGGGCTTTCAGCCGCTGACCCGATCGAAGCAGTCCCTCGATCTCGGGCGCGCGCGTTACGCGGCGAGCGCGAGGGAAGCCGAGCGACGGGGAGGGGGGGGGCTCAGACGCCGGCGTACTTGCTGGGCAGCTTCACCGTCAGGCGCTTGCGGCCCTTTTTCCGACGGCGAGCGAGGGTTTCGCGGCCCCACTTGGTTTCCATGCGCGCACGAAAGCCGTGCGTCCTGATGCGGCGCTTGTTTCTGGGGCGATAGGTGGGCTTGCCCATTCTTTTTCCGGAGTCGTTTTTTTCGTGTGAAGATGGTAAACCTATTCGTGATCAGCACATAACTCAAGCGCATGTCACGTCGTTGCGAAGGACGATACGCGAGGATAGCTTCGCTGCCCCCCGAGTTTTCCACACCGGCGCATCTTCGTGACACTCACTGCCCAAGAAGCCTGGTCGCGCCTTCTCGATCGCGCGCGCCAGGAACTGCCGGAGCAGACTTTCAAAACATGGCTGGAACCGACGGAGCCTCTCAGGCTGGAAGGCGAGAAGCTTTTCGTTGGCGCACCCGATCGGTTCGCCGCCGAGTGGAACGAGTCCAAACACGCGGAGCTCCTCCGGTCGCTCGCGCCCATGGCGCTCGGGCAGCCGATGGCGGTGGTTTTTCAGGTCAACGAGGAGCGAAAAAAGCGTCCGCAGATGGATCTCTTCGTCGCGGAAGCACCCCGTCCCACGGCCGATGAAGTCGCACAGCAACGGGGCACGAACGCGCCACCATTAAGTGAGCGATACATATTCGATCACTTCGTGATCGGTAAGTCGAACGAGCTCGCCGCCGCTGCCGCCAACGCCGTCGCCAAGGCGCCCGGCAAGGTCTACAACCCGCTTTTCATCTATGGCGAGACCGGGCTCGGCAAAACTCACCTCATGCAGGCCATCGCCCACGAGATTCTGCACGACAATCCTCGCAGCCGCGTCACCTACCTCGGCACCGAGCAGTTCACGAATGAGCTGATCGCGGCCATTCAGAATCGCACGACCGGCGAGTTCCGGCGCCGCTTTCGCGAAACCGACCTCCTCCTCATCGACGACATTCACTTTCTGAAGGGCAAGGAGACGACGCAGGAGGAGTTCTTCCACACATTCAACGCCCTCTACGAAGCAGGGCGACAGATCGTGCTCACGAGCGATCGTCCGCCGTCCGAAATACCCGGACTCGAAGCGCGACTCGTGAGCCGCTTCCAGTGGGGAATGGTCGCGGATATCGAGCCACCGGACCTCGAGCACCGCATCGCCATTCTTCGCGAGAAGGCGGCGCTCGACCACCTCGAGATGACACTTCCCGAGGAGGTCATCCGGTTCATCGCCGAAAACGTGCGGTCGAGCGTCCGCGAGCTCGAAGGATCGATCATCAAACTGCTGGCGTACGCGTCTCTCAAGCACCAGGAGATCACGATCGAGCTGGCGCGGGAAGCGCTGCGCGACAAGCTCCGGCCGACGGCTGCGTCAGGAACGGCCGGGCTCACCAGTTATGTCATTCAGGATGCGGTCGCCAAGGAATGGGGAGTCACCTCCGAAGGACTTCGGTCCAAGACGCGTACGAAGAACCTCACCGTGCCGCGGCAGGTTGCCATGTTCCTCATGCGCGAGATGCTCGGCATGCAGCTCGTCGAGATCGGCGCGACGTTCGGCGGGCGTGACCATTCCACGGTCATCCACAGTTTGGATCGTGCGATCGCGATGATGGCCGAGGAGCCGTCGATGGGTCAACGCGTCGCGCGGTTGAAATCAGCGTTGGAAGCCCTGCGATAACTCACAATGCTCCACATGGACTACTCGGAATCGCGCGGCGAAGTCGTGGACGTGTGGAAGACCTCCTCGGTCCACAAAGTGTTCACATGTCGCGCCGCTAGCGAAGCGATTGCAGGCCATTAGCTTGTGCAGATCCTCCACATACCTACGCCTACTACTACTACTACTAGATACTTCTCTTAATAGAGCGGTAGTAGGTCTTCCCCTCGTTCGTCCACATTTTCGGGCTCGTTGATGCGCTTCACGATTTCGCGTGAGAAGCTGCAGGAAGGACTCACAGCAGTCGCCGCAACAGTACCGGCAAAGACGACGCTGCCTGTTCTCGCGAACATCCTCATCGAAACGACCGACAAGGGCATTCGCCTGTCGGGAACCGATCTCGACATCGCGGTCAGCACGGAAGTCAGTGCCGACATAGACGCGCAGGGCGCGATCACGATTCCCGCCAAGAAGCTCGCGGAGATCGCGCGAGAGCTGCCACCGAATCCGGTGAAGATTGCGTCGTCGGGAGAACAGCGCGTCACGCTCGACTGTGGCCGCTCGCACTTCAAGATCCTCGGCCTTCCGAAGGACGAGTTCCCGAGCTTCCCCGCGGTCAAATTCAAGGACAGCTGGCGCGTGCGCGCCGGCGAGCTGCGCAAGCTGATCGACCACGTCGCCTTCGCGGTCTCGAGCGAGGAAAGCCGGCCGATCCTGAACGGCGTGCTCTGGGAGCTTCGCGC
>JBOHTL010000615.1:0-4123 GCA_050733735.1 Gemmatimonadaceae bacterium | reverse complement strand
GCTCAACGTCGGCACGCTGCGAGGGTTGCGGGTGGTGTCGCACGGCGGGAGCTGGGCGGGCTACCGCGGCCACTTCCTGCGCTTCCCCGACCAGCGTTTCGGCGTGGCGACTTTCTGCAACCTCACGACGTCGGGTCCCGACACGCTGGCGCGCAAGGTGGCCGGCGTCTATCTCGCCGAGAAGATGCAACCGGACAGCGCCGCGATGTGGACGGTGGCACTGGCCGGCGCGCCGGCGACCGAGTTGTCGGAGGCGAGCCTTAAGGCATTCTCAGGCGTGTGGCGCAACGTCGAGCGTGGCGAAGTCCGGCGCACCCGCCTCGTCGGTGACACGCTTTTCTCGATCGGCGGCAGTCGTACGCGGATGGATCCGCTCGACGGCGGGCGTTTCCGCGCGGGACCCCGGACGGAGATTCTGTTTGCGGGAACTCCTGGCGCCCCGTCGGTGATGATCGTCCGCACGGCGGGCGACTCGGTGTCGTATACGCGCGCCGACACAGCGGTGGTCACGCCGGCGCAACTCGCCGCGTACGCCGGCGAGTATCGGAACGACGAGGTGGAAGCGACCCACAGCTGGAAGATCGAGAAGGGCGAGTTGGTCGTCTACGCGAACAACCGCCGCCTCGGCACGCTGGACCCTTCATACAAGGATGGCTTCACGCGCGGCGGCAGCGTGATTGATGTGCAGCGCGACTCGAGAGGACGGATCACAGGGTACATCATTCAGGCCGGACGCGTGCGCAACCTCCGCTTCACCAGAGTGCGCTGACGACTCCACACAGCCGATTCATCGCGTGAACGCATCGACCTCCGTCACGAACCGGGCGGGCTGATCGACCTGGATGAAGTGGTTGCTGTCGTCGATCTTCATGAGCTGCACGCCATTGCTAGATGATCGCGCCCTGCCGCCTGAGCTCCGCCTGCACGTCGCGCACGGGCACCGATCGTGGCGCCGTGCGCGCGGCCGCCGCCAGCGCGGCACAGACACCGGCGGCGTGCCCGGTGGCCATCGCGATGGGCATGACGCGATAAGACGAATGGGCCTCGTGCGTCCCGGAGATGCAGCGGCCGGCCACCAGCAGCTGCTCAGCCACTTGCGGCAGCAGGGCGCGAAGGGGGATGTCATACGACTCGCCCGAGGGGATGCGGACGAGTGTCGTGCCACGGCCTTCTGGATTGTGAATGTCCACCGGGTACGTGCCGCGCGCGATGACGTCGTCGAACTTGCGCGCGCCCAACAGATCGTCCGCCGTCAGCCGATACTCCCCTGCGATCCGGCGTGTCTCCCGAACCCCCACCTGCACGCCGCTTTGTGCCACGTACGCCCGCTCGAAGCCGGGAACGTACTTCCTGAAGAAGGCTGTCAGCTGCCGCAGCTGCCGCCGGCTTTCCATCTCCGCGGCCGTCAGATCCCAGACGTCGCATCCGAGGACCCGGGTGACGCGCGTGCTGTTGATGCTCAGCTCGTGCTCGTGCGGCGTGCCGAACAAGAGGATGTCTTCGCGTGGCAGATCGAGCTCTCCGGCTTCCGTCGCTTGTTGAACGAGCTGCCACAACCCGTGAACGCCGCGCCAGTCGGCGGGATGCTCCCGCACATACGCCCGGAATGCGGCGGGCTGAAACTCGACCATGCGGAACATCAGCGTCATCGGCTGACACAGCCCGTCGCCCTCGCGTCCCAGCTCGACGGGCGCTCCCGCGCGCGCGGCGATGTCGCCGTCGCCGGTACAGTCCACGACGACGCGGGCCCGCACCGCGAGCATGCCGGACTTCGACGCGAATGCCACACCCTCGACATTCGATCCGCCCAGCACGTCCGTCGCGAACGCGTGCAGCAGCAGATGCACGCCGGCGGCGTCGAGCAGTTCCAGCGCCACCAGCTTGAAGACTTCCGGATCGAACGGCACCACGAAGCCCGTGTCGATCGAGGGAGCGATGGCGCCGCCGGCGCGCACGAGCCGCTCGAGCAGCTGTTGCAACACTCCGGCGATCACGGGGTGGCCGGGACCGTGATCGGAGGGCAGCAGCGTCGTCACGTTCGCGCGAGCAAACTCGGGGCGCTGCGTGTGGAATGACATGAGCGGCATCACCAGCGCCGCCGTCGCGTTGCCACCGAGAAAGCCGTAGCGCTCCGCGAGCACGACACGCGCGCCGGCCTGAGCCGCGCCCAGCGCCGCTCCCAGGCCAGCCGGACCACCGCCGACCACCAGCACGTCCGCCTCACCCGCGACCACCGCCGTGCGCTCCGGGAGCACGATGGTGCGGAGATCGCCAGGACGGGGGAGCGGAGGCATGGACGCAGCGGGGGGGGGGATCAGCGGACGGCGCCTGTCCGGGCCTTTTCTCCGGCGATGCGGTCGAGCAGCTGCACGGCAAGCTCGTTGTTTTTCCGGGCCTGGCCCTGAACTTCACCGATCGTGCTGGTGATGTGGTGGCGCAACTTTTCGCGATAGTCCCACGAGCGATCGATCATGGCGAGCAGCGTTCCGGCGCTGACGTCCTTCAGCACGGGCGTTCCCATGCCGACGCTCTCGATGAAGCCGGCCACCTTCGATGCGTACGGCAGCGGGGCGAAGGGCACGCCCTGGAGCGCGGCGAAGATGAGAAAGTGCAGCCGCATGCCGATCGCGAACTCGCAGTGCCCGAGAAGGGCGAGCACCTCGCCCGACGTGTACTCCTCCTTGAGCACCGTCGCGCGCTGCGCGCGCCGCATCTTCGCGACGACGGCGTGACTGTGCTGCAGGTCCCGGTGCTCCCGCTCCATGGGCACGAAAATCACGTCCGCCTCGAGGCGGTCGATGACGAAGTCGGCGGCATGCGCCAGCAGCAAGTGATAGTGCTCGACGTCGATGTCCGGCGCGGCCGGCCCCGGCTCGCGCACCGAGAACGCGATGATGCGCTTGCCCTCCGCAATTCCTGCCTGGCGAAGCCTGTCCTCGGTCAGCGGCTGCGGCTCGAGCAGCACCGCCGGATCGGCGGTGACGACGATGTCGCGCTCGACCCCGATGTCTTCCAGCACCCGTTTGCCCTGGCGATCGCGAACGGTGAGGACGTCGACGTTGTCGAGGGTCTCGCGCACGAGCTTCCGAATGCGCTCGTCCTCGAGTGGTCCGGCGCTGATCGCGTACACCATGACGGGAACGCCCACCTCACGGGCCAGCGTCACCTCGCGCAGGTACGCGTCGGCGCCGGCGTCGTACAGGATGCCGCCGCCGCCAAGGATGAGCAGATCGAGCTGCGCCACGGCCTGGCGGGCTTCGTCCCGCGTCAGATCCCTGACCGGGAGGGCGGCCTCCACGCCATGCCGCTTCAGCGTGTCGCCGACGTCCGCGGTGAACACGGTGAGCTCGACCGGACGCGATGCGCGAAGCTGCGCGATCATCGCCTGCAGGATGGCCTCGTCGCCGAGGTTCATGCCGCCGTACGAGCCAGAGATACCGACACGCGCTACGAACCGCTGCCGATTCGACGGCGACTTGTGGGATCTTTTGTGCGCCATGGTTTCGTCCGGTGGGCCGAAGGTATCGACGCGATTGCAAGGAGGGGTCCACAATTGCCCTGCGGCGATGCGGAGCGTCGCTACTCCGCCCGTTGCTTCGCTTTCTCCGCGGCGGTTTTGGCGCTGGACAGATACGCAGGCGGTAGATCCAGCAAGTTGGAGATCTTGCGCGCCATGTACTGTTCGTGATCGGCCACCTCGCCGTCGGCAAGCACCAGCCCCCACATCACTTCGGCCAGCACCATCTTCTGCCCGATGTCGTAGTTGCGCAGGAGAACCGAGGTGAATCGAAAGTGATCGACGGCCCGCGCGCGTTCCTCATGCGCAATCGCCAGCAGGCGCGCTCCCGTCTGCGCATCGAGCCCAAAATGCCTGGCCAGGACGTGCTCCAGATGCGCGCGCTCGGGCGCGGAGAACTCTCCGTCGGCGAACGCAATCTCGAGTAGCAGCGCGCACGCGGCGACCTGCACGGGATCGACGCCCGCCGGCGTATCGTCGGGGCCAGCTGTCGGCCTGCCGCTGATGATGGCGCGGATGGCTTCGAACATGTCTGAAAATATGCCGCTCTCCGCAGGGTCGCTCCAACGACGCTTGACAACACATAAGTGCCTACTTATGCATACA
>JBOHTL010000614.1:0-5316 GCA_050733735.1 Gemmatimonadaceae bacterium | reverse complement strand
GTTGTAGTTGCCGTCGCCGGCGATGCCCGCCTTGAAGAACGGCGTGCTCACCATGGCGTTCACCGTGCCGAACGCGCCGTAGCTGTGGCCGCCGAGCGCCCGGCGCTGGCGATCGATGATGCCGCGGCGATCCAGCTCGTCGATCACCGCCGCGAGGTTGTTCCGGAGATCGGGAATGTAGTTGTCGTTCATCCGCCCCGATTCACCGAAGATCGGCGCGTCGGGCTCGACGACCGCGTAGCCTTGCGTGACGAAGTACACCATCGAGCGTGGCCCGAGGTCGCGGAACTGGTTCTTGTTGAAGTCGCGCAGCGTGCGATCGTACCCCGACTGGTCAGTGTACTCGCGCGGATAGAACCAGAAGAGCGCTGGGACGCGCGTTCCCCCCCCCGGACGCCAGTCGCTCGGCAGCGTGACGTTCACCCAGAAGCGGTAGCCGTCGGCTCGCGTCACTGGAATGCGCTGCTTCGGCGCGTTCGTGATCTCCGGTGAGTAGTCGCGGTTGTTCGTGAGCTGCGTGAGGGTTCCGCTCCGCATGTCGCGACGGAAGTAGTCCGCCGGGTCCTTCGGTGATTCGCGCGAGACGATCGCCAGCGTAAAGTCCGGATCGAGCGCCGCGACGACCCGCTCGTATTGATCGCGCGCCGATGTGAAGAGCCGCGTCTTCTCCCCGGTGCGGATCTCCACGCGATCCAGGAACGGCTGCGGCGCGCTGTCCCCGAACGTCCGGTAGTACTGGACGCCGTTCAGGTATGCGTAGCGCCCGTCGCGGCTCGTGAGGATGTATGGCGTGCCGTTGCCGGCGCGATCGCTCACGAGCGTGCCGGGATTCTGATAGAATGTCACGGAATCAGCAGGGCTGCCGCCGCGCCTTCCGAATCCGCCGCCACCGACGCCCAACGACGCCGTCAGACCCCGCACGCGGGTGAGGGTGAGGCGCTTCGCAGGCTCCGACCGGTCGACCGCGAACACGTGCGCCGTGCCGCTCGCGTTCTCGGCGACGAACACCACCTTGCCGTCGGCGCTGAACGCCACCTGGCTCATGCGATTCTGGTTGTCCAGCACTGGCTTGCGCATGTCGGCGGTGAATGGCGCGGTCCAGAGATACAGCCGGTCGCGCGTCCGCTGGCGCTGCTGCGATCCCCCCCCGCTGGCTCCTTCCTCCTGCTCGGCGGTGCGCGTTGATGGCGCATCCATCTGCAGGAAGTACAGCGTGTCGCCCGTCGCCATCCACGTGATGCTGCGCTTCGACGTATCCGACGCGGCGCCGGGGCCATCATCGTCATCGTCATCCGACTCGCCTTCGGGAAGGGGGCGACGTGACAGCTCCGCGACCGACCGGCCACTCGCGTCCCAGATCTGCTGCACGTTGCCGAAGGAGCTCACGGGAACCACGTGCGAGAAGGGCTTCTGGATCACCGTCACGCGCAACCAGCCGCCGGACGGCGACGGGTCCACGTCCTGGATCATGGCGGGAGACCCAATGCGACGGACGGCGCGCGAACGCACGTCGATCGTCGCCAGCTGCCCCGTGGTGTAGTACTCCACGAGCTCGCGCTCGTGCGGCCACTCGAGCAGGTCCGCGTACGTGCGGGTGCGATGCCGCATCCCTTCTTTGGTCATGCGCACCTTTGGCCCGGTTGCGATCTCGGGCGCCCTGGGCTCGGCGCCCCGGTTCGCCGGGACGAGCACCGTGACGATGTGCGAGCCATTGGCGGTCCACACGGGCTCGTTGACAAGCGTCGCGAGAATCGGCGTCGTCGTCACGCGGCGCGAGCGGCCCGTGGCGACATCGGCGACGTAGATGTGCGACGCGTCCTCGAAGTTCGCGATGAAGGCCAGCTGCGCTCCATCGGGGGACCAGCGGGCGCCGGACACCGACGCACCAGCGGGAACGTCCACGTTGGTCGTGCGACCCGTGGTCGCGTCGATGATCTGGTAGCCCTTGCCCGAGCGTGTCGTCATCGTCCGCGCGCGATTCGCTTTCCAGTCGATCTGCAGCCCGCCGAGGTTGTACCACGGCTTGCCGAACTCCTTGACCGTCGGCATCCCGGCACTCACCGATTCCAGGAAATGCTTTCGCGAGGGACTCTGGTTCTGGAGCTCGACATTCAGATGCCGCGGCGCCGTCACCAGGCGCTCGATGGCTGCGGGCGGTCGCAGATACTCCTCGCTGGCGAGTATCTGATCGGGACTCGTTCCGTTCGTGGACTGCGCGACGACGACGGCGGGAAGGAACGGGACGAGAAGGAACGCGCGAGTGACGGCGGCGAGGTGCATGGCCAGTCTCAGGATCGGGTGGACATCCATCAGAAATCGTATCGGACATGGTATTTACGCGGCCGCGCTCGTCCGCGCTGGCCCATGGCTGAGTAGCGTAACATTGTCATTATGACAAGGACGCTTGATATACAGCCAAGCTTCCTTTACTGTACGGCCGTTCATTCCAGCCGGGAACCCATGCGGAATCGACTGCGCGTCCTGCGCGCGGAGCGCAGATGGTCGCAGGAAGAGCTGGCCGACCTTCTCCGCGTCTCGCGCCAGACGGTGAACGCCATCGAGACGGGCAGGTACGATCCCAGCCTCCCTCTGGCATTCCGGATCGCGCGGCTCTTCGGCAGGTCGATCGAGGGCGTGTTCGAGCCGGATGAGGACTTCAGCCAGGGCGATGGCGCCAGGTAGCCAGTCCGCCTCTATTTCGGCGCCATGAACGCATCCACAGTGGAGCTGCTGATCGCGCGCGAGTTGCGCGCGGTACGTCGAGAGATCGAGGCGTATCCCGATGATGCCAGCGTCTGGCGCGCGGTGCCCGGGCTTCCGAACACGGCGGGGACTCTCGCGCTCCACGTCGCCGGAAACCTCCGGCACTTCGTCGGTGCGATCGTCGGGGGCGACGGCTATGTGCGTGATCGCGACGCCGAGTTTGCGCGACGCGACGTCCCGCGCTCCGAGCTGCTGACGGGACTCGACGCCGCAATGGCCGCGGTCCAGCGCGCGCTGATATCCGTGGACGATGCGGTGTTCCGCCGCCCCTACCCGGAGCTCATCGCGAAACGGAAGGTCAGCGGTGCCGATTTCATGGTCCATCTCGTGGCGCATCTGGCCTATCATCTCGGCCAGATCGACTATCATCGCCGGGTCGTCACGGAAGACGGGCGGGGCGTGGACGCCGTGTCGGTGCGGGAGTTGCCAGAGGTGTCGTGACGGCCGAGCGGCCTCCTCCGACATCATGCCCGATCCAGAAACCAACCAGCACCAGGTAGCCGCCGAGGCGACGCAGGAAAGTCCTGAGGTCGTCCTCGAGCGGGTGATCCGTCTCGGGTTCGGCGGAGATCAGAAACGGTACGACGAATTTCTGCAGACGATCCGTGAGGCGATTCCTCCGGACGTCCAGGTCATCATGCGTGGCAGCGCGGTCACGGGATATCGCTGGCGTACCGACATCCCGTTCGACGCGGACGGCCCCGGCACGAGCGACATCGACCTCACGCTCATCGGCGGCGAGATGGTGAAGCTGTTCGACGTGCACTACATCCCCGGGCTGCATTCCGCGCCGCTGAGCGACACGAACCCGGACGCCTCGGTGCTCCTCATTCCGCTGCGCGAGCGTCTCACGCGCCTCGCCGGACGGCCGGTGAACATCCAGGCCTCCTCCGATCTGCTGCAGTTTCTCCGCGACGTGGTCATGAGCCAGCCCTATCTCACGATCATTCAGAAGCAGGAAGCGAACGGAGGGGGGAGGACCACGTCGGAGGGGTCGTGACGCTGCGACTGCTCAGCTACAACATCAAGTTCGGGGGACGGACGCGGGAGCGCTCGATCGCGGAAGTCATTCGCGGCGCCACGCCCGACGTGGTGCTGCTGCAGGAAGCCACCGATCCCCGCGTCATCGAACAGCTGGCGCTCGACACGGGTTTGTCGCACTGGGGATCGCGGCCGGATTTC
The DNA here is from genome assembly GCA_050733735.1 of Gemmatimonadaceae bacterium. Taxonomy (GTDB): domain Bacteria; phylum Gemmatimonadota; class Gemmatimonadetes; order Gemmatimonadales; family Gemmatimonadaceae; genus DASPMP01. The sequence goes on along the minus strand of JBOHTL010000614.1, from coordinate 1,371 downwards.
TCGATGGGATTCCTGTCACGGGCGCGCGTGACGCACCACGCGTGGCACCAGCCGGGCAGCGCGCGGCATCACTTTCTCGAGCTCGTCGTCGAGGGCGTCGACTGTCGCATCTTCGGACTGCACCTCGTCGCGTGGTTCTCCAAGTGGAGCGAGCGGAAACGGCACAAGGAGCTGCGCGCGCTGCTCGACGGTATCCGCGAGCATCAGGAAGGCTTTCATCTCATCGCCGGCGACTTCAACGCGCTGGCGCCCGGTGAGCTGCTCGAGGTCGCGAAAATGCCGGCGTGGATTCGCGCGATGATCTGGCTCAGCGGCCGTGACATCGCGCGCGACACGATCCAGCTGATGCTCGACGAAGGCTATGCGGACGCCTGGCGACATCTCCATCCGGAGGGCGCAGGGTACACCTTTCCCACCTGGGACCCGCATGTGCGGCTCGACTACGTCTTCATGCCGAAGCGATACGTCGGTCGACTGTCCGTCTGCGAGATCGTCTTCACTCCTGCCGAGCTGGTGAAGGAGGCGTCCGACCACGCGCCACTCATCATCGAGGTGCGCTGAAAGCCGATTAGTTTCCCGCTCGTATCCTCACGGGAGCGAGACCATGGCAACGACCGTTGCTCCGCGCACGGGCTGGGAAGACTGGGGAAAACTGCTGCTGCGCCTGACCATCGGCGCGCTGCTTCTTTTTCATGGCATCGCGAAGCTGAAGGGCGGAATTGGCTGGATGGCCGGGCCGCTGGGCGGCGTTGGGCTTCCAGCCTTCGTCGGTTATGGCGTGTACGTCGGCGAAGTCGTCGCGCCGCTCCTGCTCATCGCGGGCAAATGGACGCGCCTGGCCGGTCTCGTCGTCGCGTTCAACATGCTCGTCGCGATCCTGCTCGCCCGTCGCGCGGACATCGCGTCATTGAATCAGGGTGGCGGTTGGGCGATCGAGCTCGAAATGCTCTTTCTGCTCGGCGGTGTCGCGATCTTTCTGTTCGGCAGTGGGAAGTACGCGGTCTCGAAAGGGAGCGGACGGTGGGACTAGGAGGACTGGAGGATTGGAGGATTGAAGGATTGAAGGATTGAAGGATTGAAGGATTGGAGGATTGAAGGATTGAAGGATTGAAGGATTGAAGGATTGAAGGATTGAAGGATTGAAGGATTGCGTTTCAAACCTTCAAGCCTTCAAACCTTCAAACCTTCAATCGCCTCACGGGTTCAGCGCAAATCCCACCGTCTGCTGCACCAGCTGCCTCACTCGTGTGCCGTCGATCTCAGCGGGCGCGTAGCGAGTGCGCGGCAGCCAGTCACGGACCGCGTCACCGAAAAGGGAGTGCGTAGCCTGCACTATCCTGATGCTCTCGCGTTCCACGCGTCCCGTGGAGT
>JBOHTL010000613.1:0-2808 GCA_050733735.1 Gemmatimonadaceae bacterium | reverse complement strand
GACCTGGCAATCGAGCTGCGCACTCGCAGCGCCTTCCTGTCCGTCGTCGTCTTCGCGCTGCTCGCGATGGTGATCTTCTTCTTCGCGTGGGATCCAACTGCCGTGACGTCCACGGATCTCGCGCCCGGCGTGCTGTGGGTGACGTTCACCTTTGCCGGCCTGCTCGGACTGCATCGCTCCTTTGGCGTGGAGATGCAGGATCGGGCCATGGACGCGCTGCTCCTCGCGCCGGTGGAGCGCGAGAGCATCTATCTCGGGAAGGCGATCGCCAATACGGTCTTCACGGCGGCGCTGCTGTTCGTCGCCGTCCCGGCGCTGGCGCTCTTCTACAACCTCCCGTTCGGCGCGTCACTCGCGACGCTCGGCGTGGTGGCGCTGCTTGCCGCCTTCGGCCTCGTCGCCGTCGGCACACTGTTCAGCTCCATGTCGGTGAACACGCGCCTCGCCGAGCTGTTGCTCCCGATGCTCAGCCTGCCATTCTTTGTACCCATCGTGATGGCCTCGGCCGGCGCATCGACGGCGCTGATCGCCGGCCGTCCCGTGACCGAAGCGATGCCCTGGCTCCGAATCCTTATCGCGTTCGATATCGTCTTCGCGGCGGCCTGCGCGCTGGCCTTCCCCTACACACTCGAAGAATGATGACCGCCGGGTCGCGTTCGCGCCCCATGTTCGACTGGATGTTCGCGCTCGCCGTCGCAAGCGTGGTCGCGGCGCTCGTGCGCGTTTTCGCGTTCACTCCATATGAGGCGACGCAGGGACCCGCGCAGAAGATCTTCTACATCCATGTCCCGGCCGCCATGAGCGCATACCTCGCGCTGATCGTCGCTGCCATCGTGTCGGTCCTGTACCTCTGGATCAAGGACGAACGGGCCGACCGGTTGGCGGAAAGCGCCGGTGAGGTAGCTCTCGTTTTCACGAGCGCGGTGCTCATCACCGGTCCATTCTGGGGCAAGCCGATCTGGGGAGTGTGGTGGACGTGGGACGCGCGTCTCACCCTCACGCTCTTTCTCTGGTTCATCGCGGCCGCGTATACGGTGCTGCGGGGCGCCATCGACGATCCGGCGATGCGAGCCCGGTACTCGGCGGTGCTCGCCGTGCTCGCGGCGCTGCTCATCCCGTTCATTCATCTGAGTGTCTACCTGTTCCGGACCGCGCATCCGATGCCCATCGTCCTCAAGCCGGAGCGGCCGTCGCTGCCGGCGGCGATGCTCACGACCTTCATCGTGTCGAACGCGGCCTTCCTCTTCTTTTGCGTTACGCTCATCCGGGCTCGTTACCGCCTGGCGGTGCGACGCGCCGACGCGCTGGAGACCGTCTGATGCCCGACAATGCGTTCTACATGTACGCCGCGTACGCATTGGCCACGGCGTTGTATCTGGCATACGTGATCTCGCTCTGGGTTCGCGGCAGGCGAGCAGGCGAGACGAAATGATCAACTACTGGCGCGATCTGCCGCCGGGTCGCCATCCGCCGGAAGAGATCACCGCGGTCATCGAGATCCCCTTCGGCACGCGCAACAAGTACGAGCTCGACAAGCACACCGGCTTGATCCGGCTGGACCGCGTGCTGTATTCGTCGATGCACTACCCGGGGGACTACGGGTTCATCCCCCGCACGCTGTACCTCGACGGCGATCCGATGGACGTGCTCGTGATGGTGAAAGAGCAGACGTTCCCCGGCTGTCTCATCGACGTGCGGCCGCTCGGCATCCTCAAGATGCTCGATCGCGGCGAGCCGGACGACAAGCTGATCGCGGTTCCCGTTCACGATCCCTACTACCAGGAATACTTCGACATCGCCGACATCCCGCAGCACGTGCTGAAGGAGGTCGAACATTTCTTCGAGCGCTACAAGGACCTGGAAGGGAAACGGGTGCAAATCCGCGGCTGGGAGAAAAGCGAAACCGCCATGCACCTCATCCGCGACGCCATCGAGCTCTACGAGAAAACCTATCAGCAGGTCGGCACGTGACGCCTTCTTAGAGGCTGTCGGGTAGCGCTTCGCGCCGGCGCACGTTGATCCGCAACTCGGCCATCAGCACGAACCCCGTTATGCGGACCACGGGCGCGCCCGAGCCAACGGGTGGCGGGTCATCGGTGAGATCGGTGACCTCGGACATGAAGCTGCCTGCCTGCATCACGACGCGCACGCCGGGCGGCACCACGATCTTCACCGACGTCATGATGCCGTGGATGTCCACCTCGGTGACGCCGGGATTGAGCACCGCCTGCGTGAGATCGAGATGCGTCTCCGACATCACGCTCCACACGTCCAGCGTCCGGGGCACATGCCACACACCGCGACGCTTCGTCTGCGACATGATGGAGAGAATTCGTCCTTCCTCGGCGGCGAAGATCTCCGGCACCGGCCCCGACGACTGCGCCGCGACCGCCAGGTGTTCGGCGGTCGGCAGATCGCGCGTCAGATCCCGCAGCGCCGGAAGATCGCGCGCGCGGTAGGCCAGCTCGATGCGCCGCTCGAGCTCCTCCAGCGACAGGTTGTCACGCGCGAAGTGCTCGCCGAGCAGCGAAATCGCGCGCTCGCGCTCCCGATCGAAGGAAACCGGCTGATCAGGGCCGGACTGCGCCATGATCGACGGGCTCGCGATCACGCCGGATGAAGAGCGTGTCGTACAACAGGGCGGCCACCAGGCCTCCGATGAGAGGCCCGATCCAGTACACGGCCTGCCCTTCGAAAACGCCGCTCGCCACCGCGGGGCCGAGCGCGCGCGCCGGATTGAGCGCCCCGCCCGTAAACGGTCCGATCGCGAAGATGCACGCCGTGAGCGTGAGGCCGATCGCGAGACCC
>JBOHTL010000612.1:0-5609 GCA_050733735.1 Gemmatimonadaceae bacterium | reverse complement strand
ACTCGTCTCGGACGCGCTCGACGCCGGCTCGTTGACGGCGGACCAGCTCGCGGGCTATACGGACGAGGGCCTGCTGCTCGGCCTCGAGGCACGCGGCGGACACCCGCTGCTGGCGCGACTGCGCGAGCGCCGGCTGTACAAGCGCGCCGTGGAACTCCCGTCCGCGGACTTGCCGCCCGGCGCCGGCGAGTGGATCGCGGACGACTGGCGCCGCGCGATGTCGGTCGAGAACGATCTCGCCAGACAACTCGGGCTGTCGTCTGGAGAGTTGCTGCTCGACTATCCTGCCAAGACCGAGATGCTCGGACTCGACATGCCGGTACTCCGCCGCGACGGCCGCATCGATCAGCTGACCGCGAATTCGGCGGAAAGCACCATCAATCTCCCAAAGCTCGCCGAAGAATTGTACCAGTCAGCGCGCTGGTTGCGGGTGTTCGTCGCCAGGCCCATGACCATATCTCGCGAGCAAGTTCTCGACTTGCTCTAGATGGACAGTTCTCCGGCGCGCAGCGCCGGCACTTATCGCTCCGCGCGCCCGTGCGCTTCAGCGAGTTTCCGCGCGATCCCGCGATAGAACGCCGCATCATCCTGCTTGCCCTGCTGCTCGAGGGCCATGGCGCAGGTCTCGAGCGCGAACAGGATGTTCCCGAGATACAGCTCGGCCAGCGCTCCGACCGTGTCGGGCGCGTCGCTCACACCTGGTCGTCCGTGATCGCCGGCATCTCGCCCGTCTTGCGTTCCGGCGGCGGCGCCGCATCGTCCACGTGGACGACGATCGCAGTGATGTTGTCCAGCCCACCCCGCCCATTTGCCTCCGCGATCAGCGCCTGCACTTTGCGGTCCGGCTCCGCGCGCGACATGAGCAGCTGGGCGAGACGGCGATCGTCCACCATGCCGGTCAGACCGTCGCTCGCGACGAGGAAGATGTCGCCCGTCCGTGCCTCGCCTGCGTAGAGGTCGGGCTCCACCTCCGGACTCGCACCGACGCAGCGGGTAATGACGTTGCTGTACGGGTGATACCGGGCCTGCTCCGGAGTCAGATTTCCGAGATCGACCTGTTCCTGCACGTAGGAATGATCCTTGGTGAGCTGTCGGAGCGTGCCGTCGCGCAGGAGGTACACGCGCGAATCGCCCACCTGCCCGATGAGGTAGCGGGCGTCGGCGACCAGCAGGACGGACACCGTGGTCCCCATTCCCTGCTTGTCGACCTCGGTGATCGTGCGATCGTGGATCGAGCGATTCGCCATCTTGAGCGCCTCGCCAAGCATCCTGGTCACCGAGCCGTCTCCGAGATCGGTCACGTCCTTGATCTTGCTGAGCACGATGGTGACGGCCATTTCGCTGGCGACTTCACCAGCGGCGTGGCCGCCCATGCCGTCGGCAACGATGAAGATCCCACGGGTGGCCGTCGCGTCGACCGCGTAGTTGTCCTCGTTGCCCGACCGAATCATGCCAACGTCGGTGTTGCCAGCGTGCGTCAGTCTCACCCTCGTCCCTGCCCCAGGAAATAGGCGGCGACGCCGACGATGACGAGTAAAATCAACCAGAGCCACGTCGGCACACCGCCTGATTTCTCCTGTCGCATCGGTGCCGTCACCGCCTTCGGGCGCGGTTTTGGTGACCGCGCGGCGGCGGGAGACGGAGCGGACGGTTCTTCGACGCGCGGAATCGTCGCCACCCGTTTCGTCGGTTCCGCGGGAGGATTCGGCACGCTCGGCGCGGTCACCGGTGCCACAGGCGCTGCCAGGGGGGGGGGCGGCGGCGAGGGCGCGGCGTGGGCACCGGCCTGTGAGGCCGGGGCGGACGTCGAGGCCGGCGTGACCGGCGAGGAACCCACCACGGCGGCGGGAGCGGATCGCGGCGCGCTCGCGATTGGTGCAGCCGTGGAGGGCTGGACGGCGGGTGCCACGTTCGGAACGGAGGCAGCCGGCGTCTGCGCGCCCACTTTAGGGGGGGGTTGTGCGACGTCGGCGTAGAACCGGAATTCCTCAGTTCCGACCCGCACGACATCAGCTCGGGCGAGCAGTTGCGATCCCTGGACGCGCGTGCCATTCACCCAGACGCCGTTCGTGCTGAGATCCTGAAGAACATAGCCCTGCTCGGTGGGAACGATGGACGCGTGCCGCCGGGACACTTCCGGCTGCGCAACCACGACGTCGCTGCCGGCCTCTCGACCGAACACGATCCCCCCGGCCTGGACCTGATACTCCTTGCCGTCGACGAGTGAGACCAGACGACCCCCCGTTCCAGCCGTGGCGCGCGCAGGCCCCGATCGTTTGCCGGCGATGGACGCCACCTCCGCGGCGGATACGAAGTGCGTCGCGCCGATCTTCTTGTCCTCGGAAAAAAGGACTTCGATCCCATGGACGTCGAGCTTGTCCCCGTGCATCAACGGCGTCGGCTCGACACCGAGCGAGACACCGTTCACCCGGACACTCGCGTCGTCACGGCCGCGCCTGATGACGACCTGGCTCTGTGCATTCAGTTCGAGAATCGCCTGTAACCCCAATGACGCATCGTCCGACACGCTGACATCTACGCCTGGCCCGGCTCCCAAGCGGGTTTGACCCGGCGTGAGAATGTGCTGCATGTCTTTGACCTGTATGACCGGCATGGGCCAATCTGCTCGACGCGGTCGGGGAGAGGCAAATCGGCGCGAGCACAGCCCGCGCCGAAGGGAAACGACGTCAGGGCAGAAACTTACCGCCCCGCACTATTAGGTCAATCAGTGAAAACACGCGCTGAACGGCTGCGTTCAACGCTTTCACCCGACCATGCACCCGTCTGCAGGCGATGCAGCCGCTCGTACAAACCCCCGAGTGCGATCAGCTCGCGATGTGTCCCGCGCTCGCGGACCTGGCCGTGGTGCAGCAGCAGTATCTCGTTCGCGTCCACGATCGTGCTCAGCCGGTGGGCGATTGCGATCGTCGTGCGACCGGCCATGAGCTCGCGCAGCGCGTGCTGGATCTCGGCCTCGATCTCGCTGTCCACGGCGCTCGTCGCCTCGTCGAGAACGAGCACCGCCGGATCGGCCGCGATCGCGCGCGCGAACGCCAGCAATTGCCGCTCCCCGACGCTGATCATTGCGCCGCGCTCGCCCAGCACGTGCGCGTAGCCGGCGGGCAGGCGCCGGATCAACCGATCGGCGCCGGCGCGCGCCGCCACAGACGCCACCTGATCGTCGGTCAACGTCGCCGACAGTCGGATATTCGAGCGCACGTCTCCGGCGAAGAGAAAAATGTCCTGTTGTACGTACCCGACGAGCGAACGCACCTCGTGCAGCGACATGTCGCGCGCGTCCACGCCGTCGATGAGAATCCTCCCCCGCTGCGGCTCGTAGAAACGCAACAGGAGATTGACGATGGTCGTCTTTCCCGCTCCCGTGTGACCGACCAGCGCCAGTGTGCGATCCGGCCGCGCGACGAAGCTCACGCCGCGCAGGACCCACTCCGGCTCCGCGGGCGCCTCGACGCCATCGGCCGCATGCGGCCGGTCGTACGCGAACCACACGTCTTCGAATGTCACAGTGACTCGTGAAGGACGGGAGAACGTGGGGAGTGGGGAGTGGGGAGTGCGCAGTGAAACACGCGCGCTGCCCTGCACCTTCCTCTGCGCACTGCCCACCTCCCACTGCCCACTCCCCACGTCCCACTCCGGTTCGTCGAGCAGCCGGAACACGCGCTCGGACGCCGCCATGGCCTGCTGGAGAATATTGAACTTGTCGGCGAGATCCTGGAGCGGCTGGTAGAAGCGCCGGATCAACTGCAGGAAGGCCGCCACGGTGCCGACGGTGAGCGTGCCGATCTCCACGCGCCGTGCGCCGGCGACGATCAACAGGGCGAGCGCGATCGACGACAGGATCTCGATCGCCGGGAAATACAGCGCGTAATAGGTGATCGACTTCAGGTGGACGTCGAGGTGATCGCGGTTGAGCGCGTCGAAGTGCTCGCGTTCGCGCCGCTGCATGCCGAACAGCTGCACGATGCGCATCCCCGTGAGCCGCTCCTGCAAAAATGCATTGATCCGCGCCAACCGTGCCCGGATGTCGCGATAGGCGCGGCGCACCGCCCGCTGGAAGACATGGGACGTCAGCGCGATGAGGGGAATGACCGCAAACGACCAGAGTGCCAGTTGCCAGTCGACCGCAAGCATCATCGCCCCGATGGCCACCAGCGTGAACAGATCTCCGAGTCCGGCCACCACACCGGCGGTGAAGAGCTCGTTGAGCGACTCCACGTCCGAGGTAACGCGCGTGACCAGCCGACCCACGGGATTGCGGTCGAAGAACCGGATCGGCAGTCGCTGCAGGTGCGCGAAGATGTCGGTGCGCAGTTGCTGCATCACGCGCTGGCCGAGCAGCGCCGTGAGGATCGTTTCCCCGTACGAGCATCCGAATGCGAGGAGCAGCGCGAGCGCCATCCAGAGCGCCGCGCGCCACGCCATCGCGGCGTCCCGTGCCGGGATGGCGACATCGATGACGTACTGCGTCAGCAGCGGCCCGGCGAGCTGGAGCACGCCCTCTGCCATCAGGAGCGCCAGCGCGCCGGCGACAAGCGGCGCGTGCGGCCTGGCGTACACGATCAGACGACGCATGAGCCCGGCGTCGTAGCCGCGACCCAGTGCTTCTTCCTCGTGATATGGCGTGAGTCCGGTCACTTCAGAATGCTATCGCAGGTGTACTCCACCGACATTGACCGTTTGCGAACACAACTGGTATGGCCGTTGCGAAGTCGGTCGGCGTCTAACAGACCCCGAATGGGAGGTTCTTCCTTATGTCGATTATTGCGTGGATTGTACTCGGCCTCATCGCCGGCGCGATTGCCAAAGCGATCTTGCCGGGCAATGATCCCGGTGGCATGATCGTGACGTTTCTGATCGGAATGGTCGGCGCGTTTCTCGGTGGCTTCCTCGGGAGCATGATCGCCGGCACCGGGCTCAGCGGATTCTCGCTCTGGAGTATCGTGCTCGCGGTCGTCGGTTCGATCCTGCTGCTCTGGATCTACCGGCTGGCTACGCGGCGGAGAACGACAACGCCATAACTGCTGCGCGCTTTGCGTGCGAAAAACGGCCGACGCTTTGCGTCGGCCGTTAGCTTGCGTATGTGAAGGACTTCATCACCGTCCACGGCGCGCGCCAGCACAACCTCAAGGGCATCGACCTCCAGATCCCCCGACGCGCGTTGACGGTGATCACCGGTCCATCCGGATCGGGCAAGTCGTCGCTCGCCTTCGATACCATCTACGCCGAAGGGCAGCGTCGGTACGTGGAATCGCTGTCTGCCTACGCGCGCCAGTTCCTGGAGCGCATGGAGAAGCCCGATGTCGATCTCATCGAGGGACTGTCTCCCGCCGTCGCCATCGAACAGAAGAACCCCACGAAGACATCCCGGTCCACCGTCGGGACGGCGACCGAGATATATGACTATCTCCGTCTCCTCTGGGCGCGCATCGGCCGCAGTCATTGCAAGGTCTGCGATCGCGAGCTGAAGCCGGACACGGTTCAGTCGGTGACGGATGCTCTCCTCACTCTGCCGAGCCACACCCGGTTCTCGGTGGCCTTCCCGCTCCGCCTCTCGTCCGCGGTGACTCACCAGGTGGTCGTGGAGAACC
>JBOHTL010000611.1:0-3320 GCA_050733735.1 Gemmatimonadaceae bacterium | reverse complement strand
CCACGAGGCGATCCATCCGGTCCGACGCGACGTCGTCGCTCACGGTCCACTCGGCGGGCATGCGCGTCGCCGGTGTGCCTTCGCGCGGCGAGAACTTGAACATGAACGCGTCCGTGAACCGCGCCGCGCGCACGGCGTCGAGCGTCTCCGCGAAGTGCTCCTCGGTCTCGCCTGGAAAGCCGACGATGATGTCCGTCGTGACGCTCAGCCCCGGAATGGCGGCGCGGAGCCGCGCGAGACAGTCGAAGTATTCATCGCGCGAGTACCGTCGCAGCATGCGCTTGAGCACGTTCGTGCTCCCGGACTGCATCGGGAGATGCACGTGCTCACAGACGGCCGGCACTTCAGCCAGCGCGCGAATCACGCGATCGCTGAAATCGTTCGGATGCGGACTCGTGAACCGCACGCGCCGAATGCCGGGCACCGAGCCGACGGCGCGCAACAGATCCGCGAAATCGTGGTCGCCATCGGCGTACGAGTTCACGGTCTGTCCGAGGAGCACGACTTCGCTCATCCCGCCGGCGACGACGTCACGCGTCTCGCGCACCACCTCGGCGAGCTTCCGGCTGCGCTCCGCGCCGCGCGTGTACGGCACGATGCAGTACGTGCAGCGATAGTCACAGCCGCGCTGCACGGGAATCCACGCCTTGACCTTGTCGTGACGCCGCGGCGTCACATCCTCGTAATGCTCTTCGAGATCGAAATGGGTTTGAACGACTCGCTCGCCTCCGGCGGCTCGTCGAACGAGCTCCGGCAGCGCGCGATAGCCGTCGGGGCCGATGACCAGGCTGACGTGCTTCGCGGACAACAGGCGAGGTCCGAGCCGCTGCGCCATGCATCCCGTCACCCCCACGACCGTGTCCGACTTCATGTGGCGCTTCAGCTCGCCGAGCCGGCCGATGACCCGCTGCTCCGCGTGATCGCGGATCGCGCAGGTGTTGACCAGGATAACGTCCGCGCCCTCAGGACCATCAACCGATGTATAGCCTTCGGCCGTGAGCTTCCCGAGCATCAGCTCGGAATCGCTCACGTTCATCTGGCAGCCGTAGGTTTCGATATAGACGGTACGAGTGGACACTGTCTGGCTGTTTGACAACCTGTTGAATCTACCGTGCTTACACCGCCACGAGCAGCTCGTTCTCGAGTTCCAGGCACCCGTTGAAACGCGCGCCACGGGGTCGCGGGTCGCCGCGAAGCGTGACGGTGAGATAGTCGCCGGTCACGCCTTCCCGGTCTGGGACGGCACGCGTGACCACGATGTCCGCGACACCGCCTGCCCGGCGCGCCCGGTACTCCTTCCCTTTCTTCTGCCCCAGATGGCGGAGCTCGTGTGAGCGCTCCTGGACCAGTCCGAGGGGCACATGGTCGTCGAGCCGCGTTGCCGCGGTGCCGGGACGCGGCGAATAGGTGAACACGTGCAGGTAGGTGAATGGCAGTCGCTCGACGAGCGCGACCGTCGCCGCATGATCCTCGGCGGTCTCGCCGGGGAACGCCGCGATCATGTCCGCGCCCAATCCGAAGACCGGCAGCCGCGCCGCCAGTCGCTCGACGGCTGCCGCATACGTCTCCGCGGTATACCAGTGCCGACCCATGCGCCTGAGCAGGCGGTTCGACCCGGATTGCAGCGGCGCATGCAGGTGCGGCGCGATTCGCATGCTGTCCGACACGAGAAGCTCGACCAGCCGATCGTCGACCTCCGTCGCTTCCAGCGACGACAGCCGGAAGCGGACGCGCGGAATCTCCCGGATCAGCGTCTCCATGAGTGCGCCGAGTGACGATCCGACGTCTGATCCGTACGCACCGATGTGCGTTCCCGTGATGACAATCTCGGGATGATGCTCGGCGAGCGCCGCCGCTTCGCGCACGATGTCGCTCATTGCACGGCTGCGATTCGCCCCGCGGGCGATCGTGGTCGCGCAGAAGGTGCAGTGCTCGTCGCATCCATCCTGAATCCGCAGCAGCGCGCGGACGTGCGCCTGCTTCGACGGCATCGCGTCCTTCGAAACCCCGAGGATCTCCGCGAGCGTGTCGATGTCGGCGCCCGACACGACATGCTCCACCGTCGGCAGACTTCGGATGGCCGCCTGGCTCGCCGGCAGCGCCGACGCGCAGCCCATGACCGCGCTCCGGACGCGGGGATTGCGCGCCGCCGCGCGGCGGACAGCGCGCCGCAGGTCGCGTTCGGCCTCGGACGTCACGGCGCACGAGTTGAAGACGGCCAGATCCGCGTCCGCTACGTCGTTCACGACCTCGTGTCCGCCGTGCAGGACCATCGCGCGGACTCTCTCGGTGTCGTATTGATTCGCGCGACAGCCGAAGGTGCGCAGATGAACCTTCATGTGCTCAGACTCCCACGATCGCGGGATGCGATCCGCTTTCGTCGACGCGCACGACGGTCGATGGCGGCCGCATCGGGAGCGCGAAATGGAACGCGCTGCCGCGTCCTTCGCCCTCGCTCTGCACCCAGATCCGCCCGCCGTGCGATTCCACCACGAGCTTGCAGAAGGCCAGGCCAAGCCCGGAGCTGCGAACGCGCGGAATATTCGGCGTTCGCACCTGCTCGAACTTCCGAAAGATGATCTCGTGGTACTCGGTTGGGATGCCGGGACCGTTGTCTGCGACGGTAAACAGCACGCCGTCGCCCTCTTTCCGCGCGGACAGATGCATCGTGATCGCGTGCGCCGAGTGCGTCAGCGCGTTCTGGATGAGATTGCCGATCACCCGCTTGATGAGCTGCTTGTCCGCATGAAAGACCGGCGTGTCGTCGGTCACGTCGATGGACGCGGTGGCGCTGTCCTGCTGGAAGCGGTGCTGCCATTCGTGCACGATCTCGGTGAGGAGCGCGCCGGGCGCGAGGGCATCGAGGTTCAAGGTCAGCACGGTCTCCTCGATGCGGCGCACCTCGAGCAGGTCCTCGATGAGCGCAAGAAGGTCCTCGGCTTTGGACTCGGAATCGCCAAGCGCTTTCTTCTGGTTGGCGGTGAGCTCGCCGAAATCGCCATCCATCAGCATCTCGATCGTGGCGAGCACCGACGTCAGCGGCGACTTGAGATCGTGCACGATCATCTTCATGAGATCGTCGCGCAGCTTCTCGAGCTCCTTCATCTTGCGCGCGCTCTCCTCGAGCGCGTCGGTGGCCGCCTTGAGCTTGAGCAGCGATCGCACCCGCGCGCCGAGCACGAGCCGGTTGTGCGGCTTCGTGAGGAAATCGTCGCCGCCGGCCTCGATGGCCTTCACGCGGTCGGTCGTGTCGTTCAGCGCGGTGACGAAGATGACGGGGATGCGCTCCGTGCGGGAATCGCGCTTGATCCGGCGACAGA
>JBOHTL010000610.1:0-5993 GCA_050733735.1 Gemmatimonadaceae bacterium | reverse complement strand
CGTCCTCGGCAGCGCGCGACGCGCGCTGGTGGGCAACATTAACGGCGCTCGCTCACCGGCGGCGGAGCCGCCGGGCCGAGAACTCACGGCGGCCGTCACGGCCGCCGGCCGAGAACGTACCTAGACGCCCAGCACGACTCCTTCCTCGTACGCAACATCCCAGGTACGCACCCGGTCGCGCCCGCCGCGCTTCGCCGCGTACAGCGCCTGGTCGGCGCGCAGCTTCAGCGTTTCCGCGACGTCATGCACGGAGCTCGAAAGCTGCGCGTCCGACGCAGCCACACCAATGCTCACGGTGAGGCGAACGCCGCGCGCGCTGTCGCCGAACGCATGCTCGCGGATCGCTTCGCAGAGTCGTACGGCCAGCTGGTATGCGCCCGACGCCGACGTGTCCGGAAGAAGGAACGAGAACTCCTCGCCACCCGTGCGTGCGACGACGTCACCAGCGCGGGCGGTGTGCAGCAAAAGACCTCCGACTTCGCGCAGCACCGCGTCGCCGGCGATGTGGCCCTGGGTGTCGTTGACCGACTTGAAGTGGTCGATGTCGATCGCGACGAGCGCCAGCTCGGTTCCCGCGCGCGCCGTGCGCGCCGTCTCGCGCGCCAACGACTGATCGAAACCGCGGCGATTCACGCACCCCGTCAGCGGATCCGTCAGCACCATGCTCGCCAGCTGGCCGCGCACGCGGTTGTACGCGCGTCCCACGCGGGTGATTGCATCGGGACGCGAATCGGCATCCTCGTCGTACGCTTCCGTAAAGTCACCTTCCTCGGCGCGACCAAAGAGATGCACCAGCGTGGCCAGTCGGTTGCGCAGGCTTCCCTGCTCCACCAGAAGCACGGCGCCTGCCAGCACGAACGCGCCGATCGACCACAGCTCATCGCGCCAATGCAGCCTCGCTCCGCTGTCGATCGCGAAGTAGACGAGGCCCGCGTAGCCGATCACCGTCGCAGCGAGAATGAGACTCGAGTGCCTGCGGCCGAAGTAGAAGGTGTTCAGGTGCAGCGCAAGAAAGGCGATGATCAGAATGCGATCGTAGAACTGCGGCTGCGAGATCGCGATCGTCAGCGCGAAGATGAAGGCGACATCGCCGAACACCGTGGCGCCGACGAGCCATTCGTCGGCGGCGGCGCGTCTCCGCGCGAACATGGCGGCGAAGACCGCGAGCAGGACGTACGCCTGCGTGGCGAGAAGGACCGTCGCGACCGGGGTGACCGATTGCCGCGCGACCAGCGACGGATCACTGGCGAGCAGCAGAAGAACCGCAACCGCCGCGGTGGACGCGACGAGAATACGGATTCGGCTCTGCCAGGTGAGGATTTCAGCGTTGGCGCTGAGTCGTGCGAACTGGGTAGGTGACACGGTGGAGGGGGCTACCGGCCTGCGTCGGCCAGTCCGTTGCTCCGCGTTCAACGGTGCGGAGGTACCTACTGAAAGGCGAGCGCCATGCCAGTCTCCGGCGACATTGCAACTGGCGCTATGATAACGACTTATGCCAGACTAGCTGATCTGCGTCACACCGGCTGCTGCCGCGCTTCGCATGACAAGCCCGCATCCCGCAAGCTGCTGGATTGTGAGGATCGTCACTAGAACTTCGCGTCGACGTACAGGTAGAGCATCGTGCGCTTCCGTGGATAGATTCCGCGCGCGAGATCGAGCCTGATCAATCCGTCGAACGCGGACGCGCCGACACCGGCGCCGCTCATCGGCCGCCCAACGTCCTGCCACAGCGCGCGCGGCCCCGTCCAGCCGATGTCCCCGAAGATCACGGGACGGAACCCCTGCACCGCCGTGCCGACCTCGAGTCGGCCGAGCCAGTACGCGTCTCCGGCGATCGATGTGTCCGCGCGCTGACCGCGGACCGTGTGCGCGCCGCCGAGGAACCAGCGACGCTGCGCGGGGAGCGGTCCAACCGACGAGCCACCTGACAAGGTGAGCGCAGCCGCAATGCGGCCGAGTCCCTGGGTCATGGTGAGATCGAGCGCGCCGCGGCCGTACACCGCGCTCGACGAGTCGCTCACCGCGCCTTCGACGCGCGCGTCGGTGAAAAGCCTGAAACCGTTCGGGTCGTGTCCCTTGGTGTGCGAGAACCGACTCGCCAGTCCGGCGTAGCCGCCTCTGCGCGCGTCGATGTTGGCGATGAAGGCCGGACCGAGCGCTCGATCGACCTCCTTGACCGCGGTGCGCTGATGCTCGGCGAACAGCCTCCAGGCGAAGCGCGCACCCGTCGGCCTCTCGCGCACCCACTCCAGCTCCGCGCCAGTCGCGCGATGGTAGAAACCTTCATCGCGACCAAAGAGCAGCGCGGAGAGCGAGCTGCCGAAGGCCAGTGGATCTCCCCAGTCGTTCGCCGCGACGAGCCGATTGTATCCGCGCAGCGTGAGCGTGCGGGTCAGGTTGGTGCGCGAAAGTCCAAGCTCGACGTTCGGCTCGAGGTCGGCGTAGCCGATGCGGGCGAGGAGTCTCGCCGTGTAGCCACCGCCCAGCGTCTGCTCCACCAGCGCGCCTGTCGACAAGCCCTCCACCCGATTGAAGCGCGTGTATTCGAGTCCGTAGTACACTCGTGGCGGCACCGAACCGATCGACATCGGCGGCTGCGCGCCCATGGCGAGCGCCTCCTTGATCAACGCGTCGCGCTCGGTGGATCCGAAGATCTCCTCACCGTCGTCATAGATCGATTCAGGCAACTCGGGCGAGCTCGCCAGCGTTTCGAGGTTGCAGGGAATGCGAACGGCCACTCTCAGATTTGCATCCCGATCGCGTCGCGTGATGAGACGCATCCCGGTGCTGTCGCAGCCCACGCCCTCCTTCAGGCCGCGTCTCACCGAATCCGCTTCGGCGCGGCGCTCGTCGCGTCGAACCTCGCGCACCGAGTCGCGCCACACCTCCATTTCCGCTTCCGACAGTGAATCGGGTGGTTCGGGGAGCGACGCAACCTGGATCTCGGGGAGCGGCACAACCTGATCCACCGATGCGTACTTGTAGCTCTGCTCGAACCTGAAGGGAACGCGCATGAAGCTCACCTGCGCGTGTCCTTCCGCGAGCCGCTGGCGCGGAAGCCAGAACTGTCCCTGGTACAAGCCGTATTCGACGGCGATCGCGCTCACCTGCGCGCGCATCGGCGAGATCATCGGTCGAACCCAGATGGGAATCTCTTCGTAGTCCGCCGGATCCTCCTCCTTCACCATCGCCCAGATGTCGAGCGGCTCGGCGAGACGATAGGCTGCGCGAACCAGCTGGCCGCTCACCAGGTCGAACCAGAGGGAGCCGACGGCGACGTTCCACTTTGGTTCACGCGGACGGACGCGCAGCTCACGAAGCCTGACGACGGTCCCGTCAGGGAGACGGAAGCTCATCGAGTCGCCGGCAATGTACGTGTAGTACGCTTCGGCGCCTTCGGCGAGCGGATGCACCAGCTCGCGATCGTCTACCTGCGCCTGTGTGACGCTGCTGTTGAACGCGAACAGCGGCTCCTGCCCCGGATACCAGGGCACCATGAAGATATCGCTGTCGTCGACGACGTCGTCGGCTGCCTCCTTCTGACCCTCGTCCGGAATCATGGGCAAAGCGGTGCGCGCTCCCTTCACATCGATCCACGCGCCGACGTCGCGATTCCATGAGACGTTCGTGACGTTCTCGTGCCGGAAAAGGAGCCGGTCGCGTCCAATCCTCGAGAAGCCCATCCCCGCCGAGATGCGCAGGTGCGCCGTGGCTTCGTACGCCCGGAGCGTGGAATCCTGCTGCATGCGCGAGAACCGCGCGCGCTCGAGCAGCGTTCGCGCCAGCGGTGTACGGAATGCAGTCGCCACGTGCTGCGCGGTCACCGCCACGCGGCGCGGCTCACGGTTGTTGCGCCGCGTTCCCGCGCGGACCTCCACGCTCACGCTGCGACGGGCGGTGTCGCTCGCGGAATCGATTCTGGCCTGCTGGGCAGGATCCTGAAACGCCAGTGCGGCCGCGACGAGAAAAGGAACGAACATCGGCGAAGGACTGAATGGGGCTGGTACGCTGGGTGCACTACGCCCGCCAGGCGCGGCATGTTTCGTGACCCTAGGTTGAAGCCGTGCCTGCGAAGACGAGGCTGCTTCACATCCTTCGGGTGCTGCTCCTTCCCGCCATCGCTCTCGCCGCGACCTTCGTCGCCTGGAAGCTGGGCTACTTCGAGCTGGATCGCAGACGCGAGGCAGCGGAGTTCGTACAGCGGAATCGCGAGCTTCCCGTCATCCAGGTGCTGTACGTGGCGGCGTATACGCTCGTCTCACTGCTCTGCCTACCGGCGGTCGTGGCGACCATTCTCGGGGGGGCGTTCTTCGGCTGGTTCTGGGGCGGCGTGCTCGCGTGGTGCGGCCAGATCATCGGTACCGCTGTGACGCATACGCTCTCGGCACGCGTCGCGCGAGGTCCCTTCCGGCGACTCTTCGGTCATCACCGCCTGCTCCAGCAGTTGCGGAACGACGTCGGCATCCTCGGACTTTTCCGGCTGCGCGTGCTGCCCGTGGCTCCGTTCGGCGTCTTCGCGTACGTCGCCGGCATCGCCGGGCTGTCGCTGTCCAGACTGCTGGTCGCCACCGCGATCGCGATGCTTCCGAGCATCGTGGCCTACAGCTACGTGGGAACTCAGCTGATGCGGGGCCTCGCCGATCCTACTGCGACGGGTCGCGCCTTGCGGCTCGCCGGGTACGTGACGATCGCGATGCTCGCGCTGTCGATGGTTCCGGCGATCGTGCAGCGCGTTCGCGGCAGGGGTGAGAAAGCGCAGTAGTTTTCACCGGTGCCTACAGCTTCGATCGCGCTGTTGGCTGCGTGGGGCATTCTCTGCTCATGGTCGCCTTGAAGATTTTCCGGTGGCGATAGGGGACCCGACCGGGTAGTCATCCAGGACTGCGATCGTCTTTCTCTCCACGTGCCGGCGGTGCAGCACGAGGTAGGCAACCAGTACGGAAAGCACGACGACGATGCCGATCGCGGACTCGAACTGTCGCACCTGACCGAGGAAGGCCTGCGTCGCGCGTCCCATCGACCAGCCGAGGACCGTGAAGACGAGCGACCAGGCGATGCTGCTGATCCCTGTGCCGATGGCGTAGACCATGAACGGCACGCGGCCGATACCACACGCGATCGGCAGCGCGATCCGCACGCCGTACGCGAACCGCGACGCAAGCGACGCGCGCCAGGGATGGCGTCGCACGAGCGCGACCGACCGGAGAATGAGGGGACGCGCTTTCGGAAAGCGCGTGCGAACCCATTTACCGCGCGCCCGGCCGAGCGCGTAGAAGCCGAGCACACCGACCCACGTGCCGACGGCGACGGCGACGATCACCGGCCAGAGGCCGAGGCGACGGTCGAACGCGGCGAGCCCGCCGAGCAGCGGCGACGTTTCGCCCCACAGACTTCCCATCGCGCCCAGGGTGACGTACGCCCAGAGGCGCTCCAGCAAGCTCATTTGGGACGTTTCAGCACGCGTCCCGCCCGGGCGTCGATGAAGCGTCCATTGTCGACAGTCAGGACGCCATTCACCAGGACGTACTCGATGCCCGTGGAGTACTGGTGCGGCTGCTCGAACGTCGATTGGTCGGCGACGGTCGCGGGGTCGAAGACGACGACATCCGCGAACTGGCCCGAGCGCAGCGTGCCGCGATCGGTGACGCCGAGCCGCGCGGCTGGGAGTCCGCTCATCTTGTGGATCGCTGTCTCGAGCGGGAACAGCTTCATGTCGCGGGAGTAGCGACCCAGCACGCGGGGGAATGTGCCGTAGGCGCGGGGATGCGGCGAGCTCGCGTCGCCGAAGCGCGCGAGGCGGCCGTCGGAGCCGATCATGACGCGCGGATGCTTCATGATGCGCTGCACGTCGTTCTCGTCGAGCACGTGATAGATCATGCTCGCGCCCCCCTTAAGCTCCGCCTCGATCACGAGATCGGCGCCATTCTCGGGGGTCGGCGCGATGCCGCGCCGCTTCGCCCAGTCCGCGAGCGTCTTGCCGTTCAGGTCCGGCT
>JBOHTL010000609.1:0-8543 GCA_050733735.1 Gemmatimonadaceae bacterium | reverse complement strand
GCATGTGCTCGCCGACCTCGTGAGGTGTGCGCGTGAGGCGACGCGGCGTGCAGCCGGCCGCCGGACACCCCGTGAGAGCGAGCGTCCACAGCTTGTCGAGCGCGGTGAAGGCCAGCTTGCGCCCGTCCGGCGAGGGACGTGCACCCCGGACCTGCGCCACAGTGAGCACGGAGTCGTTCAGCTCGTAGTCGAACTTCGAGAGCGCGCCGAGCGGAACATCGACGTCGGCGGTGAATGGAATCTCCGTGACCCGCCCCGATGGAATGTCCACGCGCCTGATCTTGCCGCCCCAGGCGGCGACCAGCGCGCGCGAGTCCGGGGTGAACGACATATTCGGCATGAGATCGCGCGTGAACCGCGATTCCATGTCGTCGCGCTGCACGTCGCGCGCGAGCCAGGTCTCGTCGCCAGACGTCATGTCGCGGAGACGCAGCGCGGTGACCGAGTCCGCACGCGTAGCGTAGACCATCCACTTGCCGTCGGGACTGAGCACGGGCTTGAACGCGCCACCGACCGAGATGGCGCGCGGCGAGGTCTGGCCGGTCTCCCGATCGTACGCCATGACCGTCCAGTCGAAACCGGTCTGGTTGTACCCGCCGGCGCCGCCCATGCGCGACGAGACGTAGACATAGCGTCCATCGCTGCCGAACGCCGCACCCACGTAGTTGCGCTGCGGGGGTGTGGCTCCCGGAGGTCCGCCCTGCCCGCCACCCTGGCCCGGCTGCGCGCCCGGCGTCATCCGGACGCCCGTGCCGCCATCCTTATGGTAGAGGTACAGCGCGTACGTCGTGGAAAACATCGAGCTGTTGCGCGATACCACGATGTACCTGCCGTCGGGGGTCCATTCGGGCGACAGCCACTGCACGCGGTCGGAGCGCGTGACCTGTTTCGGGTTCTTCCCGTCGGCGTCGATGACCCATACGTCATCCGACCCGTCCTTGTCCGTGACGTAGGCGATCTTCTTTCCATCCGGAGACCAGCGCGGCTGCGCGTCGAAGGGCAGGCCGTCTGTGATGCGTGTCGCCTTGCCGCCGCCCATGGGAATCGTGTACAGGTCGCCGGCGATGTCCGTGACGATGGTCTGGCCGTCGGGCGAGACGTCGATGGAGAGCCAGGTGCCTTCGTCCGTCGTGAACTTCACGTTGCGCGACGGTTTGAGGGGCAACTCGGCGTTTCTTCCGCTCGCAGCGCCTCCGCTCGCCGGAGTATCCTGGGCGTACAGGGCAGGAGCGACAACGATCGCGAGCGCGGCGACGAGTCTCGAAGACGAACGCATTGGTCCGGAGAGGAGTGGGTGGGCTGATGTAGAGGCCTCCAATTCTCAGCGGTCGCGCATCAATCCGCCAGCCACCCTGAACGTGGAAGTCGGCGGAACTGCCCTTTGGCACCAGCGGCGGGCCGTGACGTCACGCATGCGCCGGAAGTGCCCATTTACCACAGAGGAACTGCGAATTCACCGCGGAGGACGCAGAGGAACGCAGAGGAAGAACTGTAAATCCACCGCTCAGGATGCGGAACGCACAAACACCTCTGCGACCTCCGCGTCCTCTGCGGTGGATCAGAAGTTCCGCGTCCTCTGCGGTGGATCAGAGGTTCCGCGTCCTCTGCGGTGGATCAGAAGTTCCGCGTCCTCGGCGGTGAATTGACAGTCTGCCTCAACCCCCGACGATGCGATCGAGCTGCGTCCGGAGCTGCTCCTTCGGCACGAGCCCCACCACGCGGGCTGCCTCCCGACCATCTCTGAAGATGACCGTCGTCGGCAAACCGCGGACGCCGTACCTGACGGTGGCACGCGGGTGGGCATCGGTATCCAGCTCGTGAAAGGCGACGCGGCCGGCGTACTCTGTTGCGAGCGACTCCAGGACCGGCTTGAGCGCCTTGCAGGGAGGACACCAGTCCGCGGTGAACTTCACCACCGCAATTCCGCGGGACGACTCGATGTCGCGCTGGAAGGACTCGTCCGTCAGGTGCTGTATGGTTGTCGCATGCGTTGCATCCATGATCGACTCGGTTGAAAGCGTCACCTGAACCGTACAACTTCAAGTGCACTTCAAGTCAACCCGTTGTCCATGACGACCGACGCAACGCTCTCCATCGGTGAAGTCGCCGAGCGCGCGGGAATCGAGACCTCCGCCGTCCGGTACTACGAATCGCTCGGGCTTCTTCCCCGCCCCGCGCGCATCGGCGGCAAACGGCGATTCACGTCCGACGTGCTGGATCGGCTGGCCCTCGTCGCGCTCGCGAAGGAAGCGGGATTCACCATGAAGGAGATCCGCCAGCTGGTGGGCGACCATGCGCCCGGCAGTCCTCCGGCGGAGCGCTGGAAGAAACTGGCGACTCGCAAGCTCGAGGAGCTCGACGACGCGGCAGAGCGCATTCATCGCATGCGGCGTGTCCTGAAGGTGGCGCTGGCGAGCGGTTGCCTGAGCCTCCAGGACTGCGCGCATCTGCTGCGCAGCCGGTGAGCGCCGCGGACGCCTGGCTGGAGATTGCGTGTCCGCTGTGCGGCGCGACGGCGCCCACGGTGTTTCATCATGGCGCGCGCGGCGCGTTCCTGCGCTGCTCGACATGCGCCCTCGTCTTTCTCGATCCTGCGGAGTGGCCCAGTCTGGACGCGGAGATCGCGCGCTACGAGCTGCACGAGAACGACGACGACGACCCGCGCTATCAGGAATTTCTATCGCGGCTCGCGGATCCGCTGATCGCGCGCACGCAGCCGGGCGATCGAGGACTGGACTTCGGCTCGGGTGAATCGGACGCGCTGGCGCAGCTGCTGACGCGCGCCGGTCGCCCCACGAGCGCCTACGACGCCGCATTCCGCCCCGACGACGCGCTGCTGCGGCAACGCTACGACTTCGTGGCGTGCTCCGAAGTCCTCGAGCATGCCCACGAGCCGAGGTCGGTGCTCGATCAACTCGGCGAGCTCATCGCACCGGATGGCGTCATCGGCATCATGACGGGGATGTACGACGCCGTGCCCTCGTTCGCGGACTGGTGGTACATCCGCGATGACACGCACGTCTGCTTCTATTCGCGCGCCGCAATGGAATGGATCGCGCGCGCATACAGCTGGAGCGCGGAATTTCCGGCACTCAACGTGACGGTTTTCACGCATCGCTGAACTCGGATCACGGACAGGGAGAGATTCGAACTCTCGATACCGGGTTCACCGGTATGCCGGTTTTCGAGACCGGTGCCTTCAGCCACTCGGCCACCTGTCCTAAGGAGGTAAACCTAATGGGAGCAGCGGCTTAGTGGTACTCGCCGACGGCGGACGGTTTGCCGTTCGACCGTCACCTGTCAGCCTCTTTACGCCGTACTCGCCCACGTGCAGAATGGTTACCGCGACGCCGCGACACTCACGCACTCCGGAGCCACTATGGGACAAGGCCAGCTCGACGCGCTCGACGAGCTCATGCCTGCGGCGTACGAGGAGCTCAAGCGCATGGCGCATCGGCACCTGCGCGGCGATGGTGTCGCGGCCACGCTCTCGACCACGGAGCTGGTGCACGAGGCCTATCTCAAGCTCGCGCAGGGCGCGCCGTCCGACTGGGAAAGCCGGGCGCACTTCTTCGGCGCCGCATCGCGCGCGATGCGGCAGGTGCTCGTGGACTTTGCCAGGCGCCGCAACGCCGCCCGGCGTGGTTCTGGAGCCGAGCTGGTGTCGCTCGGCTCGCACGATGCCGTCATTGAAGTCGAGCTGGACGAGATCCTCACCGTGGACGCGGCGCTCGAACAGCTCGAGCGGGTGGATCCGCGGCTTCGGTCTGTCGTCGAGCTGCGCTTCTTCGCCGGCCTCGCCCCGGATGAGATCGCGCGGCTTCTCGGTCTTTCGACGCGCACCGTGGAGCGTGACTGGCTGAAGGCGCGGCTCATTATCCTCCAGAGTCTGGGACGCACCTTGTGAACGCCGAGCGCTGGCGCGAGGTCGAGGCGGTGCTCGATGCCGCGCTCGACAGCGATCCGTCAACATGGCCGGCGGTGCTCGACCGCGGCTGCGGCAACGACATGGAGCTCCGGCGCGACGTCGAGGCGCTGCTGGGCCAGATCACCAGCGCCGAGCGCTTTCTCCAGTCACCGCCGGTGGCCAGCGCCGCCGCGCTCGTCTCCGAAAGACGCGCTCCGTCGATCGAGGGCAAGCGCATCGGCGCCTATCGCGTCGTGCGGCAGATCGGACAGGGCGGCACGGCACGTGTATACCTCGCCGAGCGCGACGATGGACAGTTCGCGCAGCGGGTCGCGCTCAAGGTGTTGCGGCCCGGCCTCGACTCCGAGATCGATCAGGGGCGCTTCCGTGCCGAACGCCAGATTCTGGCGTCCCTCAATCATCCCAACATCGCCCGGCTGCTGGATGGCGGCGTGACCGACGAGGGACTGCCGTATCTCGTGATGGAACGCATCGACGGCGAGCCGATCGACGCATACTGCGCCTCCCGCGCGCTCAGCCTCCGGGCGCGACTGGCGATGTTCCTGACGGTCTGCGGCGCGACGCAGTACGCTCACCGCAACCTCGTCGTGCACCGCGACCTGAAGCCCTCGAACATCATGGTCACCTCGGACGGGCAGGTGAAGCTGCTCGACTTTGGGCTCGCGAAGCTGATGGACGCCCAACCCGACCATGCGGCGAACGCGGCGGGTACCAGCCGGCACTGGATGACGCCGGAGTACGCGGCGCCGGAACAGGTCCGCGGCACGGCGGCCACGACGCTGACGGACGTGTACCAGCTCGGAGTCGTGCTGTACGAACTGCTGACGGACCGCCTTCCATTCGGGAAGCGCGGCGGCGGGTCGTTCGATCTGGCGCGGGCGATCCTCGAGGTCGATCCGCCCCGTCCCTCGTCACTCAGCCCGCGCGGATTTGCGCGGGCGGGAGACCTCGACGCCATCGTCCTCAAGGCGCTGCGCAAGGAGCCGGAGCAGCGATACCCCTCTGTCGAAGCGCTGCGGGACGACCTGCAGCGATACGAAGCCGGGTTGCCTGTCCGCGCGCGCGCGGGGGGAGCCGCCTATAGCGCCGCGACGTTCGTCCGGCGCCATCGGCTCGCCGTCGCCGGCGCCGCGTCCGTGCTGCTGCTGCTCGCGGGCTACGCGGTCACCCTGACGCTGCACGCGCGGCAGGTTCGGGCGACCCTCACCCGCGTGGAACAGGAGAGATCGAAAGCGGTCGGTTCCACACAGTTCCTGGTCGGCCTGTTCAGCCCCTACCTCTCCGGCTTCGGACCGCGCGACATGGTGACCGCCGAGGAGCTGCTCGTGCGCGGCCAGCAGCAGGTCGGCAACCTGCGCGACCAGCCGCTCGCGCAGGCCCAGCTGCTGGGCGTGCTGGGAACGATTCTCGTGAACATGCGGGAATACGACCGCGCGCGGCCCCTCCTCGAAAGCGCGCTTCTCCTGCGCCGTTCGCACCTCCGTGGCGACCATCCAGACGTGGCAGAAAGCATGTTCCAGCTGGCGATGCTTCTCCGCGACCTTGGCGAGAACGAGAATGCCAGGGCGCTGTTCGCACCGGCGCTGGCCATCCAGGTCGCGCAGCTCGGCGAGGAGGACCCGAAGGCCGTCGAGACCCGCCTTCGCCTGTCGCTGCTGGGGAACAGTATCGACTCAGTCGTCGCATCCGATCGACGCGCCGTGGCGCTCGCGATGCGAGTGCATGGACGAGAGCACGCCAGCGTCGCAGAAAGCATGCTGCGGCTTGCCATGACACTGCGTCGCAAGGGCGCGCACGACGAATCCGAGGCTCTGTTCCGGCGGTCCCTTGCACTGCGGCAGCGCGTCGCGCCATCGGACGGCTGGAACATCAGCCGGCACACGCAGCAGCTCGCCATTCTGCTGAAGCATCGGGGCCAGCTCGATGAGGCGACACGGCTGCACCGGGAGTACCTCGCGGCCCTGGAAGCAGTGTACGGGCCGAACAACGTGCGGATTTCCGGCCCGCTCCGGATGCTGGCCGAGGTGCTGGTCGTGAGAGGTGAATTCGACGAAGCGGAACAGTTCGCCCGCCGCGATCTGGCGCTTCATGAACGTGCGTTCGGAGAAGACCACCTCGACTACTCGACGTCGATGGCGCTGCTATCGAGCGTGCTGCGTCGCCAGAAAAGGCTCGAGGAGGCGGAAGAGCTCCGGCGCCGCGAGCTGGCAATTCTTCGCGCCACCTACGGCCCCGACAACGTCAATACGTCGGGGAGCCTGCACGGTCTCGGTGTCATCCTCACCGACCAGGGACGGTACGCAGAAGCACGGGAGGCCCTGATGGCGTCCGTCGCGTTGCGGGAGCGACACAGCGGCGCGGGCTCGGTACCAACCACCTATTCGCTGTACGTGCTCGCCCGGGTCGCGCGCGCGCAGGGCGACTACGTCGAGGCCGATTCCCTGCTGGGCATCGCGCTGCGCACGCTGCACACGTCGGGGTACCTCGATCAGCAGGAGAACGTACAGCAGGTGCACCGCGAGTATGCCCTGCTCTATCAGGCGTGGGGCAAACCTGAGAGAGCAGAGCAGCATCGCCGGCTGGTCATCGTGCAGGATCGGTAGACCCGGCACCTCTCGTCACGACATCGGCCAGCCAATCAGTTGTGCCGCGTCCTCCAGAACGAATCCGCCGTGAACGGCGGGCTGGGTGCCCTGCATCGTGACGCTGAAGACGGACGTGGCCGCGTCGGTGTCCACGAGGTGGAGATAGAGACCCGTCGTCGGCACCGTCTGGAAGTTGAGGTTGTTGAAGGTGACCGCGTCCGCGGAACGGTCGAGACGCAACTGGGTCGCCGCGGTATTCATGTTTCGGAAGGTTGCGTCGTCGAAGCGCGTGATTGCTTCGCCGTTGACGACACGCAGCGCGGTGTTGTCGAAGACCAGTCCGGCCGCGTCGAGACCGGCGACCTGGAGCGTGTGGCCCGTGCTGCTCACGGTCCGAACGCCAGATCCGGCGGGCGTGCGAAGCTGGCCGTTGGCGAAGACGGCGCTGGCCACTGAGACGCTGGCGCTCTGGATCTCGAGCCTGTGGAAGTGTGACAGTGCCGTCGTGGTGCCCGGGCTGGCGAAGGACACCGCCTGCGGGCCGACGCCGTCGAGAACCGTGAGATGCGCATTGGACGGCGCGAAAGCCGCAGCGGTGCCCGCCTGCGAGAAGTTCCCGCCGACGCGCAGGGTGCCCATGGTGAGTCGCGTGTTGGTGGTGGCTCCGCTGAATGACGCGTTGCCGGCGACGTCCAGCACGCCGGCGGCGTTCTGCATAATCAGGAAGCTCGTGTTCTGCGTCGCAAAGTTGCCGGCTACGGTGACCTGGTTGCCGGCGATGTTCAGGTTACCGGATCCTGCAACAGTGAGATCGCCCGCAATGCCAACGGAACCGGCGAACGACGCGGCGTTGAGCACGCGAACGTTGTTGTACGTATAGCCGGCACCGACAGGTATCGTCGCGGTGCCACCGTAGAACTCCACAGTGGTCGGCGCGAAGGTCCCCGTGCTGCTGAATCCATCGCCGATGCGCACGAGCGCGAGGGTCACGCTGCCGGCGTTCGTGAACGCAGTGAGCGTCCCGGGATCGAACGTTCCCGCGCCTGTCATCGTGGCGCCATTGGTTTGAACGACGCTGTTGCCCTCCGTCGTAAAGGGCCGGATTGTCCACGAACGCCCCGCGGCGATCGTGATCGTCCCGGAGTTCGTGAAGCTCGGGGTGCTGCCGCTGTAATCCAGCGTCAGATTGCCGTTCAGTTCGATCAACCCGGTGTTGACGTGGTCCGCGCTGCCGCGTGTGAGCGTCGTCGCGGCGTCCACCAGCATCGTACCGCGGTTGTCGAAGTGCGCGTTCAGTGTACGAGTACCTCCAGCGCCCGCTGCCGCATGGATCGTCCCGCCCGCTGCATTGACGAGCGGCCCGCTGTGCACCACGAGCGTGGCGCCAACGTTGCCTACGCTCGTCAGCTCGATCTTCCCCTCGTTGGTGAAGCCGCTCGCCACGTTGAGCGTTCCCACCGTGGTCGCAACGCCCCGCACTTTCAGTAGGGAGCCCGCTGCCGCGGTGAACGGCCCGTTGATGGTTGAGGCCAGCACGCTTTCCATGGTTCCGGCATTGACCACCGGGGCGTTGATCGTCGTACTCAGGAACGTCAGTGTCTCGCCGTCCGGATTCGTGAGCGTGCCCGGCCCGTTGATGACGGCGTTGCTCAGGGTAAGCGCTACGTCGGAGGTGCTGATATCGGTAGCGAAGCTTGCCGTCGTGTTGGTGATGGACAGCGCGCTCAGGGTGAAGCCCGTCTCGAAGACCGCGGACGGCATGGAATTGAAGGTCATCGCTCCGCCGCCGTTCAGCGTCGCTCCAGCGGCCTGCGTGAAGGTCGCGGCGGTCGTGCCGACGAACGTACGGGTCGCGAGCGTGCTGCCTGACACGACCGTCATCGTGCCCGAATTCGTGAAGCTTGGGCTTGCGCCACTGTAGTCCAGCGTGAGGTTGCCGTTCACCTCGATCAACCCGGTGTTGACATGATCCGCGCCGCCGCGTGTGAGCGTCGTCGCGGCGTCCACCAGCATCGTACCGCGGTTGTCGA
>JBOHTL010000608.1:0-5366 GCA_050733735.1 Gemmatimonadaceae bacterium | reverse complement strand
CACCGACTCCCAGAGATACATGAGGCCCAGCCCCGCCCAGACGCCCCAGGCGGAGAAGCTCCACAAATAGAAGTAGTCGCGGTCGCGAACCTCGCGGTCCACACTGTTGCCGAGATCAGGAGACTGCGTCGCGCCGTACTTGAAGTTCAGGTAATAGATCAGCAGCAGCGTCATGGAAAACATGAGCGTGCCGAAGAACCAGAAACTTCGTCGGTCTCGTCGGTAATGCACCCAGCCTCCCACGAGGCCGAGCACGAGGAACACGGCGGCCAGGAGGTTTTGCAGCACGGGACGTTCGCTGTGCGCGTCGCGCAGCCACTGCCACTTGAAGTAGTACCACCACATCCCGATCTGGCCGTGAACGAACGGCGCCTGGCGCTGGCTGAGGTCCGGCTTGCCGTACTGACCGCGATTGAAGTTGTACATGAAGCGGTCGTACGTCTCCTTGCTGAAGGTGCAGTCCCACTCGAGTCCATTCTGGCACGCGGTGGGCTCACCTTCGTTGATCGCCGGCATGTACGCGCTGCGGATGGGCTGCGTCGCGAACGGCGTGATGCCGATGATGATCGCCCCGATGCACGCGAGCAGGAGCTTCCAGCGGAGCAGGGTATTGGGCCGGCGCACGAGCACGGCGACCGCGACGGCCAGCGCGGGAAGCATTCCCGCCATGTGATTCGAATAACCGAGTCCCATCACGTACGCGACGAGGACCAGGATGCGATCGGCGACGCGACCATCGGGATCGTCGGACCAGCGGATCATGAGCCAGGAGACGATCGCGATGCCGAGCAGCGACACCGTGTACACCTTCTCGTTCACGACCGACTGGTTCCACACCGTGAACGCCGTCGCGCCGATCAGCGTGGCGGCCGACGCGCCGACCCAGCGCTGCCACTTGAGGGGCAGCCAGTTCACCAGCACGCGTTCGGTGATCAGCCACCACATCGCGGCGGAGATCGCGCTGCACACCGCCGCGAGAATGTTGATGCGCATCGCGATCGACGGCGCGATGGGAAGCTCGGCGAACACGCGTCCGATGAGGACGAACAGCGGATTCCCCGGCGGGTGAGGGATCCCGAGCGTGAACGCGGCCGCGATGTACTCGCTCGTGTCCCACATCGCGGTCGAGGGCGCGAGCGTGAGCAGGTAAATGACGAACACCACCAGCCCGGAGACGGTCGCCGCCAGGTAGGATGGTCTATAGTCGAGTTCGTCGCCTGCCCGGGAGACGGTCGCGGTAGCTGTAGCCATGGGCACCGAATTTAATGACGGAACTGTCGCTTCCCGGTAAAAACCATCGCGATCCCATGCTCGTCCGCGGCAGCGATGACCTCCGCGTCGCGCACCGAACCGCCGGGCTGCACGATGGCGCGTACCCCGGCCTCGCGCGCCTGATCCACGCCGTCCCGGAATGGGAAGAACGCGTCCGATCCCATGACCGAGTTTTTCGTCTCGTGGCCGATGGTCTTGGCCTTGTGGACCGCCATGAAAGCGGCGTCGACTCGTGACATCTGGCCCGCGCCGATGCCGATGGTCACCCCGTCGCGGGCCAGCACGATGGCGTTGGACTTCACCGCCGCGACCGCTCGCCAGGCGAAGAGCAGGTCCTCCAGCTCGTGGGGCTCGGGCTTTCGTTTGGTGGGAATCGTCCAGCCATCCGTCTCGATGACGGTCGGAGCGCGCTCCTGCACCAGGACGCCTCCGCGTACCCGCTTGTAGTCGAAACTGCGATGCGGCCAGTGCGCCATCCCCTCGAGCACCCGCAGGTTCTTCTTGCGGCCGAGGGCCTCCACGGCCTCGTCGGCGAATCCGGGGGCGACGATGACTTCGACGAACAGGCCGGAGACGACATCGGCGGTCGGTCCGTCGAGCGTCTGATTGAATGCGATCACCGATCCGAAAGCGGAGACGGGATCGCACGACAGCGCCTTCTTGTAGGCGTCCAGCGCATCCGTGCCGACGGCCAGCCCGCACGGCGTGGTGTGCTTGACGATCGCGCATGCGGGCTGCGATCCGAACGGCTCGATGGCGAGTAGCGCGCCTTCGAGATCGAGAAGGTTGTTGAAGGACAGCGCCTTCCCGCCGCGCTGCTGCAGCCCCGCGAGCCCGGCGCCTGGACGCTCGACGTAGAAGGAAGCCGCCTGGGTCGGATTTTCGCCGTAGCGCAGCGTCTGTGCGCGTTGAAACGCCGCCGTGAACGTCTCTGGAAAGAGCTCGTTGCGCTGCTCGGCGAACCAGGTCGCGATGGCCGCGTCGTACGAGGCAGTGTGCTCGTAGACCTTCTGCGCCAGCAGCCGGCGGAGATCGGGATCGTCGCCACCGCCCATCGCGGCGAGCACCCGCGGATAATCGTTCGGGTCCACCACGACGTAGACCGACTCGAAGTTCTTCGCCGCCGAGCGCAGCATGCTTGGTCCACCGATGTCGATCTGCTCGACGACATCCTCGGGAGGCACGCCTTTCCGCGACGCGGTTTCGCGGAAGGGGTACAGGTTGACGACGACGAGGTCGATCGGCGCGATCTCGTGCTGTTGCAGCGCATCCATGTGTTCGCGGACGCCGCGTCGCGCGAGCAGCCCGCCGTGAATCGCGGGGTGCAGCGTCTTGACCCGGCCGTCGAGGATTTCAGGGAAGCCGGTGACGTCGGCGACATCGCGCGGCGCGAGCCCTGCTTCGCGCAGTGCTCGCGACGTCCCACCCGTCGAGACCAGCTCCCAGCCTTTCGAGGCGAGCTGGCTGGCGAATTCGACGATGCCGGATTTGTCAGAAACCGATAGCAGTGCTCGAGGCATTCACGTGTCGAGAAGGCGAACAGGCGAACAGGCGAAGGAATCTATGCCGCCTTCTCGCCTATTCGTCTTCTCGCCTATTCGCCTCTAAACCGAACGCCGCCTCGATATCTGTCGTGAGACGCCGCTCGTCCCAGTTCATGAGGGCGAACGCCGCCGCTTCTGGCACAGCGCTCGGCCGGGCGTTGTGGCGCCACTTTCTCGAGGCGACGGCGTCCACGACGCGCGGATACAGCACGTGCTCCACCTTGAGCACGCGCGCGGAGAGCGAGTGGATGGTGTCGTCCGCCAGCACCGGGACCGGCCATTGCGCGAGGATCGCGCCGCGATCGTACTCTTCGTCCACGTAGTGTACCGTCGCGCCGCTTACCCGCGCGCCGGACATCAACACCGCGCGATGCACGCGATCGCCGTACATCCCCGGCCCGCCAAACGCCGGCAGGAGGGCTGGGTGGATGTTCACGATGCGGTTGGGAAACTCGGCGAGAATCTCCTGTGGCAGGAGCCGCAGATAGCCGGCCAGCGCGATGAAGTCGACGCGATGTCGGCGCAGCATCTCGAGCGCGTCGCATCCGTCGGGTACGCGAGTCGAACGCAGGACGGCGGTCTCGATTCCCTGGCGACGCGCCCGCTCCATCGCCCCGGCCTCCGGGCGGTCGGACCCCACGACGACCACGTCGCCTGCGCGGTCGTCGCCGCGTTCGGCGAGATAATCGACGATCGCCTGGAGGTTGGTCCCGCCGCCCGACGCCAGCACCGCGATGCGCGCTTTCATGCGCGGGATTCCAGAATGCGGTCGACGACGTGGTCCAGCGACTCGGCGACGCTGAACTCGCGTTGGGCTGCCGCGATCTCCTGTGGCGTCGTGGACGGCGCCGGCACGAGCACGCCGTGCCCGCCGAGCTCGCGCGCGGGACTCACGTCCCGCAGCCTGTTACCCACGAACCACGACGCCCGCGTATCGATGTCATGGTCCGCCGCTGCCTGACGGTACAACAGCGTGCCTGGCTTGCGACACTCGCATGGGCCGGTGAAATCGGGATGGTGCGGGCACATGTAGGATGCGTCGATGCGCGCTCCGGCGGCGCGCAGCAGCGATTCCATGTGCGTGCGAACGGCCTCGTAGTCCTCGAAGGTCAGCAATCCGCGCGCGATCCCCGACTGGTTCGTCACCACGATCACCGGCCACTTCGCGTCGTTCAGCCGCCGAATGGCCGTCTCGGCGCCGGGCATCAGGTGCACATGGTCGATCGAGCGCGGAAAGTGAACGTCCGTGATGATGGTCCCGTCGCGATCGAGGAACGCCGCGCCGCGACTCACGAGACGAAAGCGGTGCGCAGAGCACCGGCGAGCGCGATGTCCTCGTCCGGCTGAATCGCTCGGAGGTCGACGAGAAGACGATCCCCGGCGATGCGGCCGATGACCGCCGGGTCGCCGAGCCGGAGGCGCTGCTCGAGTTGCGCCGCATCCCCTGCGAACGCAAGCGCCACCGAAGGGATTGTCGTGTTCGGGAACGTGCCGCCGCCAACGCTTGCCGCCGAGTCGCAGATGTCCACACCGTCCGTGCTCTGGAGACGATCGCGGATGGCGGTTGCCCGCGCCCGCAAGTCGGCAACGGTCCTGCCGAGCATCGCGAGGACGGGCACTTCACGCAGCGCCAGGGCGGGATCGCGATACAACGCGAGCGTGGCCTCGAGCGCGGCCAGGGTGATCTTGTCCACGCGCAGGGCGCGCGTGAGCGGATTTTCACGAATGCCTCTGACGAGCTCCGCGGAGCCCACGATGATTCCTGCCTGCGGTCCGCCGAGCAGCTTGTCGCCGCTCATGGTGATGACGGACGCGCCGGCGCGCACGGCGTCGGCCGCTGTCGGTTCCCCGCTGAGTCCGATGTCGTCGAGCGGGATGAGCAGCCCACTGCCGAGATCATGGACCAGAGGGATGCGGCGCAGCGCGACGATGCCGGCAAGCGTGCGCGCGTCGACGTCGGAGACGAATCCTTGCATCGCGAAGTTGCTGCGATGCACCTTCACGACAGCGCCGACGTCGTCGGTGAGCGCGCGTTCGTAGTCCTGCGCATGCGTGCGGTTCGTCGTCCCGACTTCCACGAGGCGCGCGCCGCTCCGTTCCATGATGTCCGGGATGCGGAAGCTGCCGCCGATCTCGACCAGCTCGCCGCGCGAGATCACGACGCCGCGCGCCATGGCCAGCGTATTGAGCACGAGGACCAGCGCGGCGGCGTTGTTGTTCACGACGAGCGCTTCTTCGGCGCCGGTAAGCTCGCGCAGCAGCGCGACGCAGTGCGTATAGCGCGAGCCGCGGGCGCCGCGGTCGATGTCGTACTCGAGGTTTGCGTAGCCGGCTGCGACGCGCGCCGCGGCGTCGCGCGCGGCGGCGGCGAGCGGCGCGCGTCCGAGATTGGTGTGCAGCACGACGCCGGTGCCGTTGATCACGCGGCGCAGGGAAGGGCGCTGTGCCTTCGCGAGCGCGGCAGCGACCGCGCCGGCCCAGTCCGCGTCTGATGCGGGGGGAGGCGTCGCCACGCCGCGGCGTACGTCGTCGATCACGGCGCGCACGGCG
>JBOHTL010000607.1:0-5244 GCA_050733735.1 Gemmatimonadaceae bacterium | reverse complement strand
GGCTACCGCTGTGGCGCAAGCCGCGCAGGCGGCAGCCGCCGCGCGGGCCTACTCGATCGTCGTGCTCCCAATCGTGAACATCGGACGCGACTCGACCGATCAGTACCTCGCGGAAGGGCTGACCTCCGACCTGATCAACGCCCTCGGTCGCGTTCCGGGAATCCGCGTGACGTCGCGCTCGGTCGCGGCATCCGCGCGCGAGAAGTTCGCGTCGGCGTCGGAGATCGGTCGCGCGCTGAACGTGGGACGCGTGCTCGAGGGCACCGTGCAGCGCGCCGGCACTCGCGTGCGTGTCACGGCGCGCGTCATCAACACCGACGACGACTTCATGGTCTGGTCGGACATGTTCGAGCGCGAGATGAAAGACGTGTTCGCGGTGCAGGACGAGATCTCCGCCGCGATCGCCGACGCGCTCGGCGCGAAGCTCGCCGCGCAGCAGCAGCGCACGGCGGAAGCCGAGCGCGGTACCGGCGACGACGAGGCATACGACCTCTACCTGCGCGGCCGGCACTTCTTCGAGCAGCGCGGCGAGTCGGCGCTGCGCCGCGCGCTGACGCTCTTCGAGCAGGCCACGGAGCGCGATCCGCGTTTCGCGCGTGGGCACGCCGGCATCGCGGGCGTGTTCAGTGTGCTGCCGCTGTATTCGCGCGCGTCGGCAGACTCGGTGTTCGACCCCGGTTTTGCGGCGGCGACCCGCGCGATCGAATTGGACAGCACGCTCGCCGAGGCGTATGCGTCACGCGCCCTGCTGCTCAACGGCCGCTGGCGCTGGGCGGAAGCGGAGCGGGATCTGCGCCGCGCTGTCGCGCTGGATCCGCGCTTCGCGGCCGGTCATCAGTGGCTCGGCGAACAGCTGCTCATTCGCAACCGGCTGCCCGAGGCGTTGAGCGTGCTGCGCCGAGCCGCCGAGCTGGATCCGGTGTCGCCGGTCATTGCCAGCTCGTACGCGATGACGCTTGC
Source organism: Gemmatimonadaceae bacterium (assembly GCA_050733735.1). Lineage (GTDB taxonomy): Bacteria > Gemmatimonadota > Gemmatimonadetes > Gemmatimonadales > Gemmatimonadaceae > DASPMP01. Next base: position 4,284 of record JBOHTL010000607.1, on the reverse strand, counting down.
TGTCGCGCGGCGAGACGCGGAGGCCGTGGCGCAAGCGCGTCGCGCGATGGATCTCGATTCATCACTTTTTCTCCCGCGGCTCGTGCTTGGAAGCACGCACCTGCTGGCGCGTCGCATGCCCGACGCCGTGCGCGAGCTGGAACCCGCACTCGCGCTGAGTGGCAACTCGCCGTTCGTGCAGGGGATGCTCGGCTATGCCTACGCGGGCGCGGGACAGCGGCAGAGCGCGGAAGCCATGGCGCTGCAGCTGTCGGCGAACGGCAGTCCGGACGCGCTGGCATCGCTCGCCGTAGTGCAGATCGCGCTGGGCGACACGACCGGCGCGCTGGACAACCTCGCGCGCGCGGCCCGCGCGCGCGCGCCGATCTTCACGGTGCAGCCGTTGGCATCGGCGATCTTTGACCCGGTACGGGGCTCGGCGCGATTCCGGACTGTGTTGCGTCTGGTCGGCCTCGAATAAAGGTTCTCGGCCCGCGAGAACTGCGTTCTCGGCCGCGCGTCGACAAGAAATGATGCGACGCGCGTGAGTTCTCGGCCCAGCGCTTCGCGCCGGTGAGCAGGCACACTGGAACTCTGTGCATTTGCTCGCTCACCTCGCCGCAGGCGGCGCCCGGAACGTAGTTACTCCCCAGCTCGCCGCCGCGTCGTTACAACGCCATGTCGCGAGTTGCCTTCCTCACGCTGCTGCTGGCCGCGGCCGCGTGCTCGCAGCGATCACCCTGGGTCACGGTTCCCGCGCCGACGCGTACGGCGCAGCCGGCTCGTCCCCCTGAGCCCAAGCAGGAGGGGACGGCGCTCTCGATCGCGCTCGCGACGGCAACGCCCGCGGATGCGACGGACGTTGCCGCCGTTGGAAGCCTGTACTTCCCGGTGGCCGGCTTCGACGGACGACCCCTCGACGACTCGTTCAACGACTCGCGGGACGGCGGCGCGCGCCGGCACAACGCGATCGACATCATGGCCCCCCGCGGCACACCGGTACTGTCCGTGCAGGATGGCCGGATCCTGCGGCTCTCGAGGAACTCGAAGGGCGGGATCACGGTGTACGCGACGGACAGCGAGGAGCGGTTCGTGTTCTACTACGCGCATCTCGATCGGTATCACGATGGCATCCGCGTGGGGCAGACGCTCATGCGCGGCGACACGATCGGCTACGTCGGCACCACGGGCAACGCGCCGGAGAGCGTGCCGCATCTCCACTTTCAGCTGATGCGCATGCCGGCCGACGGGAAATACTGGAACGGTGAGCCGATCAATCCCTATCCCTTCCTTCGCGCCACGACTCCGGAAACGTCGGACCATTGACCTTATCGTCGAAGGAGCGCGCCGAGCTGCGCGTCGTCGCGCATCATTTGCCCGTCACCGTCCACATCGGTCACCAGGGGATCACCGATACCGTGCGTCAGGCACTCGACGCCGCGCTCAGAACGAAGGAGCTGGTGAAGGTGCAGTTCTCGAAAGACGCGGACGTGAAAGCGAAGGACGCGGCCAACGATCTCGCGCGCGAGGTCGACGCCGACGTGGTTCAGACGATCGGGCGCACGGCTACCCTGTATCGAAGGAATCCAGAACTACCAGATCAACTGCGTTCTCGGCCCGCGGTCGACAACGCATGATGCGATCGCGGTAAGTTCTCACCAGCGCGCTACGCGCGCGCTAGTCTACCTCACGCCGGCGGGCCGAGAACCGAAGGTGAGCGAGCGCGCCAAAGCACTCTTGCGCGCAGCTCAACGCCTTTGCAACGCTTCCAGCACCCGCCAGGGTGTGAGCGGCAGGTTCGTGATCTCCACGCCGATGGCGTCGGCGACCGCGTTCGCGATTGCGGGCGCGACCCCGATGATCGGCGGCTCCGCGACGCCTTTCGCGCCCGTATGGTTTGCGACGACATCCGCGCCGTCGACGAAGAACGCTTCGATGCGCGGCAGATCGGCCATCGTCGGGATCTTGTAGTCGTGCATCGTGGGATTGAGCGGAAGCCCGAGTCGCTCGTCGAGCACCCGCTCCTCGAAGAGCGCGAAGCCGATCCCCTGAAGGATGCCCCCCTCGAGCTGACTTTGCGCGAGTCGTGGATTGATGATTCTGCCGCTGTCGTGCGCGGCGACGTACCGCAGCACGCGCACGCGTCCGGTCTCGATGTCGACTTCGACTTCCGCGAAGTGCGCGGCGAAAACTGACAGCGCCGTCTTTTCGGGATTCGGGCCCCGCATGCCCTGGCCGATGATCATGACGTCGCCGAGCTGCTCGCCGATCTGTGCGAAGGTGATTTCCTTGTCGCGCTTGCCGCGCACCCTGATCACGCCATTCCGTGATTCGAGGCTCTCAGGCCTGGCGTCGAGGAACTGTGCGGCGGCGTCGAACAGACGGCTGCGTGCGTCTTCCGCGGCCATGCGCACCGCGGGACCGACGGACGCAGTGGTCTGCGAGCCCCACGAATTGCTGGTGTAGGGCAGCCGCTCGGTGTCGCCGAGTACGGTACGGACGTCGGCGACGTTCGCGCCGAGCGCTTCTGCCGCGATCTGCGCGAGCACGGTGCGCGCGCCGGTGCCGAGGTCCTGTGACCCCGTGAGAACGTCGACGGTGCCGTCGGGATTGAGGCGCACGGTGGCGTAGGCGGGTGGGCCGCCGCCGGCGGGCCAGCAGATCGAGGCGCAGCCGCGGCCGCGCCGGAAACGGCGTTGAGCTGCGCGCAAGAGTGCTTTGGCGCGCTCGCTCACCTTCGGTTCTCGGCTCGCCGTCGGCAAGGCATGATGCGACGGCGGTGAGTTCTCGGCAGCGCGCTGCGCGCGCTGGTGAGCGAGCACATCAGACCAGCCAAATCGCGCGGCCCCTTCGTGGTAACAACGATCGAGATTCTTGGACGAGTAGCGGCGATTCTTTTCCTGATCATGGTGAGCGTAGTTGCGCCGCCGCAGATCCAGGGGATCGATAGTCAGCTCCAGAGCGAGGGCATCCATCACGCTTTCCAGCCCAAACGCGCCTTCGACGTGCCCGGGCGCGCGAAACGACGCCATGGCGCCGGTGTGCGTGTACGCGAACACTTCGGTCGTGTGCACGTTCGGACACGCGTACATCTCGTGATACACTTTGCCGGGACCGGCGAACCAGCCGCCAACGCCCATGGCGATGTCGGCCTCTACCTGAATGGCGGTGAGTGTCCCATCGCGCTTCGCGCCAATCGTGACGCGCTGCGTCGTCGCCGAGCGATTGCCGGCGTCCATCTGCTCAGCCTCTCGATCGTACACGCAGCGCACTGGCATCCCCGTCTTCATGGCGAGCGCGGCTGCGATATAGGTGGACGCGTGCGCGCCGTTCTTCGCGCCGAAGCCGCCCCCCATGTGCTCCTTGATGACCCGCACCTGGCCGAGCTTGAGTCCGAAGGTCTCGGCGATGTCGCTGCGCGTGTTGAAGATCCCCTGGGTGGACTCCCAGATGGTGAGTTGCACGCCACTCCATTCGGCCACCGCCGCGTGCGGCTCCAGCGCCGTATGCAGCGCGGTCTGGGTGGTGTACACGCGACGAACGACGACGTCAGCCGCGCGCAATCCGGCTTCGACGTCTCCTCTGCTCGAGATCCGCGGAGAGTTTCTGCTCCTGTTCCCCTTCGCGCGGACGAGCGGCGCGTCCGGTTGGAGCGCTGCGTCCGCCGTGACCGCGTGTGATTCCGCTTCCGTCCTGAGCACCACCGCGCGCGCGCCACGCTCGGCGGCCTCCGCGCTTTCGGCGCAAACGGCGGCGAGAGGCTGTCCGGCGAATCGGATGGTGGTATCGAACAGCTGGCCGCTGTCGTAGCGAACGTCGTCCACGTCCTCGCCGCGCAGCACCGCGCGCACTCCGGGCACCGCGAGCGCGGGCGCGAGGTCGAGCGTCAGCACGCGTCCATGGGCGATCGGCGCGCGCACGATGGCCGCGTGCAGCATTCCGGGGCGTCGCAGGTCCACGGTGTACGTCGCCCTGCCGGTGACCTTCTCGAGCGCGTCCAGCCGCGGGACGCTCTGTCCGACGACGTCGAGCTGTGCGTCCGCAGACCAGGGCACCGGATCGAAGTCCGGAACCTCGACGACCTTCGTCTCCTCGCGTCCTTCGACCTCGACTTTGGTGACGACGAATCGCTTATCGCGCGGCATCGATGTTCGAGGCGGAGCTCGCGACCGGGCTGCTGGTGACCGCGGAATCGGTCAGCGCGCGCGCGGCATCCTGAACTGCGAGAACGATGTTCGGATAGGTGCCGCAGCGGCACAGGTTGCCACTCATGGCCGATCGAACGTCGTCCACGCTGGGCGTGAG
>JBOHTL010000606.1:0-14299 GCA_050733735.1 Gemmatimonadaceae bacterium | reverse complement strand
GGGCGCGCGGGTGCGACCATGAAACGCGTCATCGAGTGGTCGATCGCCAGGCGAAGGCTGGTGCTGGCCGCCACTGGCGTTCTCGCGTTGGCAGGCGCGTGGGCGATGACTCGCACTCCGGTGGACGCGATTCCGGACCTCTCCGACGTCCAGGTCATCGTCATGACCGAGTGGCCTGGGCAGGGGCCGCAGGTCGTCGAAGATCAGGTCACGTATCCGCTCCAGACGGAGCTGCTCAAGGTGCCGGGAACGAAATTCGTGCGAGGGATGAGCCAGTTCGGTCTGTCGGCGGTGTTCGTGATCTTCGAGGACGGCACGGATCTCTACTGGGCGCGGTCGCGCGTGCTAGAGTACCTGAACAGCGTGCGCGGCCGGCTGCCTGGCGGTGCGATGACGTCGCTCGGACCCGATGCCACCGGCGTGGGGTGGGTGATGCAGTACATCCTCGCCGACACGACCGGCACCCTCGATCTGTCGCAGCTCCGCGCGTTGCAGGACTGGACGGTGAAGCCTGCGCTCACCGCCGTTTCGGGCGTGGCGGAGATTGCTTCACTCGGCGGCTTCGAGAAGCAGTACCAGGTCGAAGTGGATCCCGCGAAGCTGCTCGCCTACAACATCCCGCTCACTCGCGTGGTGGATGCGGTGCGTGCATCGAATCAGGACGTCGGCGGGCGCGTGCTCGAGATGGGCGGCACGGAGCTCGTCGTGCGAGGCCGCGGGCGATTCACGAGCCTCGCGGACATTCGCTCCGTGTCCCTGGGCACCGGACCAGGCGGTACGCCGATCACCGTCCGTGACGTCGCGGTGGTGCACATCGGCCCGGAGATCCGGCGCGGCATCGCGGAGCTCGGCGGGCGCGGCGAGATCGTCACCGGATGGGTGGTCATGCGCTACGGGGAGAACCCGCGCGCGGTGATCGACGGCGTGAAGGCGAAGATGGCGGAGATCCAGCGCGCGCTGCCGCCGGGCGTGGTGTTCGTGAACGGGTACGACCGTTCGGGGCTCATCGACGAGGCGATACGTACGCTGCGCGAGAAGCTCGTGGAGGAAGCGCTGATCGTCGGGCTCGTGACGCTGCTCTTCCTGTTTCATGTGTCGAGTGCGCTCGTGGCGATCATGACGCTGCCCCTGGGCATTCTGATGTCCTTCCTCGCGATGCGAACCCTCGGGATCTCCGCGAACATCATGAGCCTCGGTGGATTCGCGATCGCGATCGGCGCCATGATCGACGCCGCGATCGTGATGGTGGAGAACCTGCACAAGCACATCGAGCGCGAGGGGAACAGCGGACGCGTCGACTCCCGGCGGCGCTGGGAGATCGTCGCCGCGTCCGCGCGTGAAGTGGGACCGTCGCTCTTCGTGTCGCTCCTGATCATCACGCTGTCCTTCGTCCCGGTGTTCGCGCTGGAGGCCCAGGAGGGACGGCTGTTTCATCCGCTCGCCTGGACGAAAACCCTCGCGATGGCGGCGGCGGCGCTGATGTCGATCACGCTCGTGCCGGTGATGATGGGTCTGTTCATTCGCGGCGGCGTGCGTCCCGAGGCCGCCAATCCCATCAACCGCGCGCTCATTCGAGCGTACCGCCCGCTGTTGCGCTGGGTACTGAACCACCGTGTTGTCACGTTGGGAATCGCCGGCGCCGTTCTCGTCGTCACGGTGCTTCCCTGGTCCCGTCTGGGAAGCGAGTTCATGCCGCCTCTCAACGAGGGAGCAATCATGGACATGCCGTCGCTGTTTCCGGGCATCGGTACGTCGCAGGCGAAGGCAATTCTCGTACAGCGTGACGTCGCGCTCGCGCGCATTCCCGAAGTGGACATGGTGCTCGGCAAGATCGGCCGCGCGGAGACGGCGACCGACATGGCGCCGATGAGCATGATCGAGACGATCGCCACGCTGAAGCCGAAGAGCGAATGGCGTCCGGGCGTCACATACGACTCCATAGTCAGCGAAGCGAACAACACCGTGCGGACTCCTGGCGTGGCGAACATGTGGTCCATGCCGATCAAGAACCGCCTCGACATGCTCGCCACCGGCATCAAGACACCCGTCGGCATCAAGGTCTTCGGGCCGAGCCTGGACACGCTCGATCGCATCGGCCGGGAGATTGAAGGGCTGCTGCCCAGCGTCCCCGGAACGAACTCCGTCTTCGCCGAGCGCGCTCTCGGCGGCCGCTATCTCGATATCCAGATCGACCGCGCGGCGGTGGCGCGCTTCGGCCTGACCGTCGAGGATGTGCAGACCGCCCTCAGCGCGGCGGTCGGCGGCGCGGAAGCGGGGCAGGTGATCGAGGGGCGCAGCCGGTTCAGCGTTCTCGTGCGCTACCCGCGCGAGCTGCGCGACAATCCCGAAAAGCTTGCCCGGGTGCTGATCCATGCGGCCGACGGACGGCAAATCCCGCTGGCGCAGGTGGCGAGCATCGGCGTCACGCGAGGCGCGGCGCTCATCAAGTCTGAGAACGCGGCGCTCAACAACATTGTGTACGCCGACGTTCGCGATCGCGACGTGGGGAGCTACGTGGCTGAGGCACGCGCGCTGCTGGAGCGTCGGCTCACTCTACCGCCAGGATATCGGCTCGAGTGGTCCGGCCAGTACGAGGCAATGCAGCGCGCTGCGAAGCGACTGCGGTTCGTCGTGCCGATCACACTCGCCATCATCCTGCTGCTGCTGTACGCGCACTTCCGCAGCATGACGGAAAGCCTGCTCATCATGCTGAGCGTGCCATTCGCGCTCGTCGGCAGCGTATGGTTCATGTGGGCGCTGGACTACAACCTGTCCGTTGCCGTCGCGGTGGGATTGATCGCGCTGGCCGGAGTGGCGGCCGAGACGGGCGTGGTGATGCTTCTGTATCTCGACCATGCGTATGCGGCGCGAGTCGCCGATGGACGACTCCTGACGCGCGCGGACGTCGACGCGGCCGTCGAATACGGCGCGGTGGAGCGCGTGCGTCCCAAGATGATGACGGTGATGGCGATCATGGCGGGCTTGATCCCGATTCTGTGGAGCGAGGGCACCGGCGCCGACGTCATGAAGCGCATCGCGGCGCCGATGGTCGGCGGCATGGTGACGAGCACCCTGCTCGTACTGCTGGTGCTTCCCGCCGTGTACTCGCTATGGAAGGAGCGCCTGCTTCGATGGAAAACACGATGAACCACCAAGGAGGTTACAACAGATGAAGCTGGTACTCGGAGTAGCACTGATCACGCTGATCACGCTGATCGCCGCGTGCGGAAGAGACGCGGACCGCGACGACACGACAGCGGGTGGAGCGGACACCGGCGCGATGGCCGGAATGACCGGCATGGGCGGCATGCAGGGCATGGGCGGGATGATGAGCGGCGCCATGATGGAGTCCATGCGCGCCCACATGCAGTCGATGGATACCGCGAGCGCTGCCAGCACTCAGGCGATGCTACCGATGCACCGCCAGATGGCGGGAAACATGATCGCGCAGATGAACACCGAGATGCGCAGCATGAACATGACGGGTGACGCACGTTGGAACGCCCTCATGGACTCCGTGCGTCAGGACCTCGTCCGGATGCCCGAAATGAGCGCAGAGCAGTTGAGTGCTTTCATGGCCGAGCATCACGGCCGCATGATGCGTCTCATGCAGAGCCATCGCGACATGATGAAAGACATGAAGATGTAGCGCTGTATCGTGCGATACGATGCGGTGATCGTCGGCGCGGGACCGAACGGGCTCGCGGCCGCTCTGACGTTGGCTCGTTGCGGCTGGTCCGTGCTCGTGCGCTTGGCGCATGCAACCGTTGGCGGCGCCACTCGTTCCGCGGAGCTGACGCTTCCGGGTTACCTGCACGACGTGTGTTCGGCCGTGCATCCCCTGTTCGCGCCGGCGGTCTTTCAGAGCCAGGGAGCTGCCGCCGACAGCGACCACCTCGTCGGTGCGCTCGTCGTCACGTTCGACGTGATAGCGCTGGCGGAGGTCGGCCGTGCTCTCCGGTTCATCAACGTGCTCTTTGGCGCGTGGCTGATTGCAGCGCCGTGGTTGCTGTCGGGGACGACGGCCCGCGCAACATGGAGCGACCTGATCGCCGGCGTCGCCATCATTGTGCTCAGTCTGCCGCGAGGCACTGTGCGGCAGCGCTATGGAGACTGGGACAAGTATGTCATCTGATGCGTGATCGCTACCGCGCCGACGAATGCGCACCAACCCCCGAACCGTCAGCTACCGAGTCCTGAAAGCCGGCGGGCAAGGCGAAAGGAGAGGCTGCTCTCGAGTCTGGACATCATGACGTCCACGGCCGCGAACTAGACGGCGCTCGACCAGGTGGGGTAGGCGTGAATGGTTTCAGCGATCGCTTCGACGTCCAGACCGCGCTGCATCGCGAGTGCTACTTCGGCGATCATCTCACCGGCGCGCGTCGCGACGATACTGCTGCCGACGATCTTCCCACGGCGGTTTGTGATCAGTTTGATGAACCCGTGCGGCTCTCCATCGCAAACTGCCCGATCGGCGCGTCGGCCGGGCATCGGGCGCGCAGGAGAACTGGAGCGCGGTGGAGAACGCGCTCGGCCGGAAGGGCATGCCGCAGCCCGGCGACGTATTGCGTTTCACCTTTCCGCGCCGCGACCTGCGTGTCACGGTGGACGGCGTCCCGATTCGTCCCGCATTGGCGCTCGGGTCGTGGGCAGCCTTCAAGCGCGTTAGCGGCGGCCATACCATGGTGATGGGAGACCTCGTATTGCTCGACAGCGAGATTGCCGCCGGCGCCCGGCTTGGCGCCCTTTGTCACCTGGATCTCACAGCCGCAATCGGGATCCGGACAGCGGTACCGCTCTCCTTGCTGTAGAGCCATGTCGAATCCTCCCGTGTTCCGTGAAGCGGCGCGGCCGCTCGTAACGTGAGATCATCCGCCAGAATTGCCGCAGCAATTGCCGCAGCACGGACCTGGCTCCTCACACCCGCACGTGCACGCAGAACAGCCACAGCAGCACGCGTCGTGCTCGAATTCCGAGAGCATGTCTTTCTCCTGAAGGTGAATGATTCAGCATACGACCTGTAGCCGGTACAGGGTCAAGTCCTGCTCAATGCATTTCCGATCGTGTGAATCGGGTCGCATTCGCGTTATTGGTGTTCTCTTGTTCCAGCCCAACCGCCGCGCGACGTCACTGAACTTTCGAACAGCGCCACTTAGCTTGCAATGACGACCGGTCGTGACGAGGGCACCAGAGATGATGATTGGTGAGTTAGCAAAGCGCGCTGGAGTGAACATCGAGACCGTGCGCTACTACGAGCGACGTGGCATTCTGCCGCGCCCCGCGCGTACGCCTTCAGGCTATCGCCAGTACGAGCCCGATGCGCTCGCCAGACTCCAATTCATCAGACGCGCGCGCGGACTCGGCTTCTCGCTGTGCGACGTCCAGCAGCTGCTCGCGCTTCGCCGACGACCGGACGCCGAGTGCGAGATCGTGGACCAGAAGGCGCGCGAGAAGCTTGCGCGCGTTCGGGAAAAGATCGCCGAGCTGACGGCGGTCGAGCGCAGTCTGTCGCGACTCGCGTCATCGTGCGATGCGCGGCGCCCGATCGGCGAATGCCCCATACTGCAGGAGCTCGAGGCTGCGGACGCCTCAGGTTCGTTTGAGGTTCCCTAAGGCTGTTCGAGCCACCCGCCCGAGAAGCCCGCGCGTTTGAGCCCACGCACGATGTATTCGCACTTCCGTGTCATCCGCCACATCAGACCCGACAGATAGTTGTCCACCATGAGCACCAGCGGACCCTGGTCGATGGCGTAATGCCAGCGTGAGATCCAGCCCGTGGCGGTACGCTCCGGGTACGACGGGTTGAAGCTGGACTCGTAGCCGTAGTGATTGTTGATGTCGGGATAGGTCGCATCCAGGTGTCTCATGGCTGGAACCACGATCTCGGGCGCGAACGGCAGCGACGCGACGATGGCCCAGGGCGACAGCGTGCCATCATCCGGACCGAACGGGACGCCGCGCGCGTGATAGCCGAGGAAGCGTCGTCCGCGACGAGTCGTCGGTTCTGCGTCCGTCGCGGGACCGTCGCTCGCGGTCACGCCCCAGGCGTTCTCGCCGTACCCCTTGAAGCCTCTCGGGTTGTGGCTCGCATAAGCGCGCTGCACATAGGTGGCCCGCCGGCTATTCTCGAAATAATCGATGCACCGTTCCTTCATGTAGCTGTCGTGAATGCCCCGGAAGTCGATCCAGAGGTGACTCAGCTGGTGCGTGAAGAGCGGCCCCGCATAGAGGTATTCATGGCCATAGATCTTTCGCCAGCGGTAGGTGGAGAGCCATTCGCGATAGCTCTCCCGCGGAATCGCATGGCGCGGTGAACCAAGAGCGAGAATCATCAGGAAGAGCGCTTCGTTGTATCCGCGCCAGTCATAGCGAAGGAACCCGGATTCCGGACGCCAGCCATGCGAGACGGCGCCATTCCGAAGCATCCAGCGCCACTCGGCGCGCTCGTACAGCGCATGCCCGAGCTCGCGGATCGCGCGCTCGTCCGCAGACGAGCTGTCGAAGTACTCGGCGGCCACCAGAGCCCCCGCGAAGAGAATCGCCGAGTCGATGGTCGACAACTCGCTTGCTCTCGTTCGGCGGCCCGACTGCATGTCGAGAAAATGGTAGAAGAAGCCCTTGTAGCCGGCCGCCGTGGGTCGATCGCTCTGCTCGGCGGACATGAGGAATTCGAGAATCGTTCGCGCGCGCGCCGCGGCAGCCGGCCGTGCCTCGAGCCCCCGGTCGGCTGCCGCGACCAGGCAGCCGAGCGCCATGCCCGAACCGGCGATGCTTGCGGCAGCGTCCGGACGCGTGCTGTCTTGGATCAGGCCGTTCTCGGGATTGCACGCGCGCGCGAAGTAACTGTACGTGCGCTCCTGCAGCACGGCGATCGAATCGATGCCCGGATCGGTCAACGATCTCTCTCCGAAGAATCGGGCGGCGCGAAGGTCAGGAACACCATCGCGAGTCCCTGCGGTGGCACGTCGACTTCGACTCGCACTACCGAGCCGTCGACGCGAACCGGATGCGGACGCAGGTCGACGACCGACGCCGCGTGAAGCTCGTCCACCTGCGAGCGGCTCGGGTACTGCGGCGATCCCATCTCCATCCAGCATCGCTTGGCGTTGCCGTGATCGTCGTCGATCCGTACGACGGCGGCAGAGCGTGGACGTCGCGTCGTCGTCAGATGCAGGAGGACGCGCTCGAGCACGATCTCGTGCCGGGGAAAGGTGTGATTGGTGACGACCGCCGCCGCCTCGTGCGTCTCGTCGTTGCGGACGACCCACGCATCTACCGTCGGATGCGTTCCGTCCACCGGCGTTACGAGCTTCGTACCGAGCTTGTGGAGATATTCGAAGGCCCGGTAGGACGGCTTCGCGACGCCGTGAATCGTCAGCAGGCCGAATCCGCCGTGAAAGGGCTGCGCCGGAAACGCGTTCTCCTCGAACAGATCGCTGAACGTCCAGAAACTGTAGACGTCCGCCAGCCCGCATCCGTCGAGCAGGGTCTTCACGATGAATGCGGCTGCATATGACTCGTCGTGCAGTGGAAACCGCGAATCCGACGACGCGTTCCACTCCGTGTAGTACAGGGGTTTGCCTCGCGCGCGGCGTCGCGCATCCTGAGCCTGTTCCCGAAGGAAACCGCGCTGCGCATGGGCCAGCTGCGTCTCGGTGTCCATCGTGCTCCCGGCGAACGCGTCGTTGGGATAGTGATGCGTGCTCACGAAATCGACTGGCAGTTCCTCGCGCTCGCTCATCTCGAGGAATTCCTCGATCCACGCATTCTGCGCGGTGGCCGGTCCGCCGACGGGGATATCTGGATGCACCGTCTTGAGGGCGCGCGCGGTGGCGCCGTAGAGACGCCAGTACTGGTCTCGCGTTCCCCGCCAGAACGCGCGCAGATTGGGTTCGTTCCAGACCTCGAAGGGCCAGGTCGACACCTCGGCAGCCCCGTAGCGCGCGAGCGCGCTCGTGGCCAGATCGCGGACGAGATCCGCCCAGGCGCTGTACCGCCGAGGCGGAGTGACATTGCCGAGATAGTGGAACACCGTCGCCCGTCCTGACGCGAGCTCCTCCGGCATGAAGCTCAGCTCGACGAAGGGCTTCATGCCGATGGACAGCAAGAAATCCCATGTCGAGTGGGCGTTGTAAAAGGACGACACCAGCATGCGGTTCTGCCGGCTCAGGGCGCCCATGTCGCGCGACAATAATCCGTGGAATCGCACGTGTCCGATTCCCAGCTCGCGGTTGCATCGCGCCAACTGCTCGCGATACTCGGCGCGCAACGCCATGGCCGCGTGATCGCTGCCTATCGTGTGCTCCCAATTGTGCGGGAGAGGAATTGTTGGCCCATCCAGGTCACAGCGGAATTCAACCGGCTTCATGCCTCCGTCAATCGCGTGTGTCATTCTCGCGCCACCGGCCGCGCCCTTTGCATCAGCTGCGCCGTGGTGATGCACGAGTCAGTTGCCTCGACTGCACTCGAAGTGGAGCATTCAAAGCATAGCCTCAGATGAAACTCGGCGGTCCACACTGCTGCAGCCCGGACAAGTTGCGCTGGCGCATCCTGTGCGGGCGACCGCCGCGTACGGCCCGCGGGGGGGCCGTCCGATGCGAAACGTTTTCGGGAGGAAGCCAAGTGAAAGTCGGCAAAGCCGTACTCGCGGGAGTGATCGGCGCCATCGCCATGACCATTCTGGGTTGGCTGGTGCGACAGATGGGCATCGACATGAACGCCGAAATGATGTTGGGCACCATGCTCGCCAGGCCCGAGAGCGGCGCGTGGATCATCGGTTTCGCGATGCACTTGATGATCGGGGTCTTCTTTGCGCTGATCTATGCGTGGGGATTCGAGCGCCTCACGCATCGTGCGGGCGTAGTCGTTGGGCTGGGATTCGCCGTCGTTCACATCATCTTCGCCGGCGTCATGATGGCGGTGATTCCTGCCGTGCATCCGATGATTCCGGAGATGATGATGCCACCCGGCGCATTCATGTCCGGCATGGGCGCCATGGGCGTCACGCTCTTTGTGCTCGAACACCTGATGTACGGCGCGATTGTCGGCGGCATGTACGGGGCGGTGCAGCACCCGGTTCCGCCGCCGGTCACCGTTTAGCCTGGCGTGACGGCGCGAATGATCACCCGGCGCGTCTCCTTCGAGCGCAGTCGCGAGGCACTCGAGGAGAAGCCGCACGACATCGAGGTGCTGATCGAAATCGGAAGCGGGTAGACACGACGACGCTGTCTACCCGCCCCGAACGAAATCCCGCTACGAGTTCGGCTCTCGCCGGCCCTCGGGCGCCAGGTTGCCGGAAGCGGAACCGCCAGTGCTCTGGCCACTCTGCTGGTGCTTCTCTTTTCCGTGCTTCTCGAGCTGCTCGCGCGTATCGAATTCCGCCCCGCAAGCGGGACACGAGAACTCCTTGTGGTCGTGGTCGTGTGCCATAACGCCTTCCTCCTTCGAGTGTGGATAGTTCACGCAACCGCGCGTGCCTTTCGTGGAGCTTCAGTGACTTCGGGCGAAACGAGTGGCCCAGCAACGCGTTCTGCCGCCAGCTTGCGCAGCAAGCCGCGGGCCGTGCCCTCCATTCCCTCCTGCAGCGTGGGGAATACACCGACGGCCAGCGCCAGCTCGTCGATCGTACCCTGGTGCCGCATGACCACGATCGCGTTGTAGACGAGTTCCGCCGCGTCTGGTCCGATCACGTGGCACCCAAGCAGCCGCCGAGTGCCTCGGTCGACGACATACTTCATGAAGCCAGCTGTCTCACCGAGGATCTGAGCCTTCTCGACGCGATCGAAGGTCACCAGACCAACCGCCACGTCGTGACCCGCGTCTCTCGCGCGCGCCTCCGTGAGACCCACGCTTCCAATTGACGGATCGGTGAAAACGGCGTGGCCAAGGAAACCGCGCGGCATCTCGAGTCGAGCATTCTCGAAAGCATTGGCGAATGCAACCTTCGCCTCTTCCTGGCAGATGCGCGTGAACGGTTGCTGCCCGTTGACATCGCCGATGGCCCAGATACCGCGCGTCGTCGTCTCGAGATACTCATTCACCCGGACGTGCCCTTTGTCGTCGGCCGTCACGCCAGCCTTCTCGAGATCGAGCATGTCGGTATTTGGTCGCCGGCCTGATGCGACCAGAACGTGCGAACCGTCGATTGTCAGCTCGTGGTCATCGTTCGAAACGACAATCACACTCACCCCGGAGTCCGGACCGCGGGACGATACGCGAACGGCCCGATGGCCTGCGATGACTCGAATACCTTCGGTCTCGAAGACGTCCGCGAGCACCGTGCTGACATCCGGCTCCTCGGCCGGCAGCAAACGCGGAGCGCTCTGCACGATCGTGACGTCGGCGCCGAATCGCCGGAATGCCTGTCCCAGCTCACAGGCGACATAGCCGCCTCCAATACATACGAGGTGGCGCGGTATCTCTCGCAGCTCCATCAGACTCGTGCTGGTCAGATACTGCACATCCGACAGACCTTTGATCGGCGGCACCTGGGGACGCATCCCCGTCGCGATGAAGATGCGATCCGACTCGAGCGTGCGTCCGGCAGCGGCTACTTCGCGAGGGGACACAAACCGCGCCTCGCCTTCGATGAGCGTCAATCGTGACGCCTCTCGCGCGTGACGCAGGGATTCTTCACGGTGGTGCTCCAGCGTCGCGTTCTTCTGATCGACGATCGATGAGAGATCGACGTCCACAGGTCCGGCCCGCACGTGATAGCGATCCGCGGTTCGCGCGATATGGGCGACTCTGGCTCGGTGGATCATGAACTTGCTCGGCACGCAGCCGGTATTGAGACACGTGCTGCCGTACGGCGGCTGGTAAAGCATGGCCACGCGATGCCCGGCAGCGACCGCGCGATTCGCGAGAACGGCGCCGGCCTCGCCAGCGCCGATGACGATCGCGTCAAAACGCTCCGACGCGCCACTACTCATCAGATCGCACGCGCAAGCATGAGTGAGACTCAATCCCGTGCATCGATGCGAGCCGAGCATAAACTGCGCCGATCGCTCGCGACTACGTCAAGCAGTTGTGAGCGGGAGGGTCAAACTGAAGCAGGCAAGCCCGTCGCCCCGAAGCCCAGCTGGCTTGAAGGTCGCGCCGAGGGGACGCGACCAGATACTCCTCGGCCTGGACTTACGCCTTCACGCGAAGCAGCGAGAGGAGGAACTCGGGGGCCATGTCAGCACCGTTGGGCCAGGTGATAGTGCGCACGTCCGGGTCGACTCGGACTCGCGCGAAAAAGGCTGGGTCACGCAGCGGTTCGAAGACCTCGCCATCCAGCTCCGCGGCGAGATCGACTTCACCTTCAACGCCGTTGTTGAAGCGGAGACAAAGAACGTAATCGTGCAGGTGCCGCACGGACGTGACGTTCAACATCGACTCACTCCAACGGAGGGACTGGTATCAGCGGCCGGCGGTCGCGCGCCAAGTGCCAATTCGTGAGCAACGCTTCACGATGAATTGTTCGCCACTCCTCGACCAGCCGCAAGGCCCGTTTTGGAAAGAATCCCTTAACAAGGCCGTCCGAAATGGACACACTGATCTCGTGCTCGCCGTAAGTGGCATGAAAGTGCGGCGGCCCATGGTCGCGATACTGAATGGCGACCACGATTCCGAAGAAGCGGCTGATTTCGGGCACGCCGACAGTGTCGCTTCGTCACTCACACGCATTGGTATGGATTCACTGCGTTGCGGACCAATCAACCGCGGCGAAGTGCATCTCAGGTTACCTGACAGCCGCTCAGGAGGAGCCGGCAAGCGGTCTCGGCGGTCACTGTTCATTCGCCGGAAACTTTCCGGGTGCTCCGTGTCTTGCCTAAGGCGAACATGTGACGTCCTTTGGCGGGGAGAGACGAATGCGCGCGATCCATGTAGGACTCGGTGCGGTCCTGTTCACGGCGGCATGTGGTGGTGGCGATCGCAGTGACCGGGCAACGACAGACACAGCAACCGCGGGTGGCGCGGTGGCGAGTGGTGCGCCGGACGTGCGAGTCACGACGGTGACGGGCGGTGGCGACGTGATACAGTCGCTACCAGGTCCAAGCGCACTCGCGGACAGCGCACGTCCGATCGTGCAGCGTGCGTCTGGCGAGCAACGCGAGATGCTGGAAATGATGGGCCGCAACGGTCCGTTCTCGGACAAGGCAGCGAAGATCTCGGGTGAGTTCCGCGGAACATTCTGGGACGGCGGCCGCACGGGTGACTCGGTGAACGCCGAGGCGACGTTTCGGACCCAGGATGGCGCGCAGTGGCGCGCGGTGATCGATCGCGTCGCGCCTGAAGACGCACCAATGGAACCGCACTGGGGTGGTGTCGGCACAGACATGACGTATCACGGATCGAGCGGCCTGGGCGTGCCCTTCGTGCCGATGGTTCGCACGGCCGTCTCGTATTACGGCATGTCGAAGCTCTATCGCAACGACGCTCTCGTGGACAGCAGTGCGATGACGCACGTGATGCTTTCCACGCAGACTCAGGGCAGGGCGCGTGGCGAGGACTATGCGTACAAGTGCTGGGACTGCACCCAGGGTCCGATAGAGCAGCTCCATCTCATGTTGATGCCGCCGAAAGGCGAGATGTATCAGGTGCCTGGCGGGATCATTCACGTGATGTGGCAGAAGTCCGAGGGCTCTACGACGGGCGCACCGCGCCAGTAGTATCGATGATCAGCTTTGCGACAAGCGGCCGACACTCCGTCAATGGTGTCCGGCGCGAGGACATTGCCGAGCGTCTGCGAAAGCAGATTCAAAGCGGGTTGCACCTCGGGCGTTTGACGCCGGGTCAGCGACTACCCAGTACGCGCGAGCTGGCCGCCAAGCTGGCCGTGGATCAGCGGCGAGTCACGCGTGCCTACCACGATCTCGTGATGGATGGCCTCGTCGATCTTCGTCCGCGCTCCGGGTTCTATGTGGCTTCCGAGACGAACGGAAATGCTTCACATCTGCGCAACGTCGCGCAGTGGGCGGTGGATACGCTGGTAGACGCGTGGCAGCTGGGGCTCCGGCCAGCAGATGTCGCGGATTACCTGCGCGAGTGCTTTGCATCCCACCAGCTGACTGCTGCGTGCATCGAGTGCAATGACGATCAGCTTCACGGATTGTCCAGCGAGCTGGAAAGCGACTTCGGATTCGCCACCCAGTCTGTACCGCTCTGCCAAACCGGCGACGACGAGATGCGCACCCGCTTGAGCGAGGCCGATCTGCTCGTGACGACCGCATTCCACAAGAGCGAGGTCCGACGCCTCGCCTGTAAGCTGCACAAGCCGTTTCTGGCTATCACCGTGCGCCCGGACCTCCTTCAGAGCATCGAAGCAGCGTTGCGCAGCGAAGACGTGTACTTCGTTGCGACCGATCCCCGGTTTGCCGCCAAGGCCGCCTCGATGTTCGCCACTTCGGAATCAACCCACCAGGTGCACGTTCTGATTGCGGGCCGCGATGAGCTGTCTGCCATTCCGACCGGAGCTCCTGCGTACATCATGCGGCGCGCGCGAGAAGCCATTGGCGAGCATCCACTGGCTGCGCGTGTCATGCCGATGCGAAGCGTGTTCGCCCGCGAGTCCAGGCGGGCAATTCTCTCCTTCATCGCCCAAAAGACGGCAGATAGGCGCACAGCAGTGGAAACGATTACGCCCTGAGATCTATCAGCATGAACGCCGCGGATGCGTCGCGCTCCCGGGACGAACGATTTCGTGACGAAGCCCTGCCGCACCTCACGGCCGTGACGAACTTCGCCTTATCGCTCGCGCGCGATGAGTCGAATGCCGAAGATCTTGTCCAGGAAACGTATCTGCGGGCATATCAGGCCTGGGATCAATACGCACCGGGCACGGAATGCCGCGGCTGGTTGTTCACGATCTGCCGGCACATATGGATTCGAACACGCAAGCGCGAGGAACGCGAAGTCGCTTGCGAGGACGGGGACCTCGAGGCGCTTGGCGCCGCCGCACTGCATACCGGTGCAGTACAGAGTGGCTTCGGTGATCTCTTCGAGCGTTACGATGTTCGACGATCCCTCGACGCGGCTCTCGACGAGCTGCCCGCCGCGTTTCGTGAAGTGGTGGTGCTCGTTGATGTGGAGGACCAGTCGTACGAAGACGCGGCACGGATTCTCGACATTCCTCAAGGAACTGTTCGCTCCCGCCTGTTTCGCGCCAGGCGACTGCTGCAGGAGCGCTTGATCTCACATGCTCGCGACGCCGGACTCGCGACGCGCCATCCTGGAGACGAAGGCTTGACCGCCAAGGCGGAGGTATGACCGAGATGCTTGATTGCGATGCCGTCATGCGGCAATTGTGGGATTA
>JBOHTL010000605.1:0-3017 GCA_050733735.1 Gemmatimonadaceae bacterium | reverse complement strand
GAGCGGGACCGCGCAATGCGACGGTCGTCTCGCCGCCCCAGATGTGGCAGTGCGCCGAACCAGGACGGGCGCTCGCGCGCAGCGCAAGCAACTCGCGCGCGAGACGTTCACCGGCGGCCGCCGCGTCGCCGACGACCGGCGCATTGTGCATCACGGTCTCGAAGCCTGCGCGCTTCGCAGCCGCGCCGGCGGCGTTCAGCGCGAGCGCGTTGTTCGCGATGACGCGAGCCGTCACGTGCGCGAACGCGGGATGCGACGGCTTCGGCGTCTCGGGGACGACGCCACGGGCGGTGTCGACCAGGTGCTGACGGAAGCTGGACGGAATGCGGTCGAAGAGGGCGACACGCCGCAGTGAATCGATCACGGCGTGCACGCGCGTGGGGTCGGGAACGCACGGACCCGAGCCGATGCTCGCGATGTCGTCGCCGGGCACATCCGACACGGCCAGGCAGTACGAGGGAGCCGGCGCCAGCGCGAGTGCCATCCGTCCCGCGCTCCAGCACGAGAATCGCTTCCGGATCGCGTTCATCTCGTGGATATCGAGTCCCGCGCCGAGCAGCTGCTCATACACGAGCGCGAGATCGGCTTCGCTCATCCCGCGGAGTGGCGCGGCGATGAGGCTCGTCGCGCCTCCTGACACCAGTACGATGCCGAGATCCGCTCCCCGCTTCTGCGCGATGAGTTGCGCAATGCGCGCCGACGCCGCGAACGACCTCCGTCCGGGAATCGGATGATCCCCGACGAGCAACGACACCGTGCCGGCTGGCGCATTCCCTGCTTCCGGCGCGACCACGATGCCGCCCGCGATCTCGGCGAGCGAGCGCTCGAGCGTGGAGACCGCGGCGTGCGCCATCGCGGACGCCGCCTTGCCGAACGCGAAAACCCAAACGCGGTTGCGGCGCTCCAGAGGAATCGCCGCCACCGCGTTCGCCGTCAGTGACTCAACGTTTGCGCCACCGACCGCGGCGCAGTACAGGTCGCCGAGCTGCTCTCGCTCGCCGCTCACCGCGGCGGCGTGACTCCCGCGGCCAGATCCACGGCCTTCTCCAGCTCGCTGTACGAGTCCTGCGACAGCAGGTTGAAGGGAGTGGCCTTGTGTACGACGCGTCCCGAGGGGTCGATCACGAACAGATTTCGAACGTCGATGGTGCGGCGCGTCGAGCCATAAGCCTTGCCGATCACCTGGCCGGAGTCACTCGCAAAAAGGCCCGGGTAATTCTTCTCCTGCGCCCAGGCGGCAAGGGTGGTATCCGGGTCCACGCTCACGCCGAGCAGGACGACCTTTTCACCGTTGTTGAAAAGCGTGGCGTACTGATCACGGTACGCCTCAATTTGAACTGTTCAACCACGCGTTCGCGCCTTGATGAAGAACCAGAGCACCACGGTCTGCCCGCGGTAGTCTGAGAGCTTCTTCGGCGCTGGCGCGATACCCTCGCGGCTGATCGGTCGGAAGGAGAAATCCGGTGCCATCTCGCCGATGGCCGGAGTCGGCGCAGCCGAGTCCGGCTGCTGCTGGGGCTGCTGCGCGATCGCCATCGACGCCATGGCGAGCGCGAATACAGCGAGTGCGGACGGTCTCAGGAAACGCATCGAGCGGTGTCCTCTCAGGGTTGCCGCGAAGATACAATGCCCGGTATCAAAATAGGACAGGTGCCGTCGCAAACCGCTCGAATTATCGAGTTAAGACAGGACTGCGGTATGCCTTACCCATGGGCGGCCGCATGGCAGCGGCGTTACCCAAGGGAGGAAAATGCCATGAAGAAGTCGAGAATGTTTCTGCTCGTTCCTGCGGCGATGCTGGCCGCGGCGTGCGGCCGTGACAATTCGTCTGCGGACGATGCGCTGAGCAAAGATCTGCAGCTTGCGTCGCAGGCTCAGCCGTACATGCCGCAGCAGGTCACCTCGCCGGGCGAGATGGGCTATGCGTACAACCCGTACACTGGGCAGTTCCAGCCGGTGCCGCAGGTGCCGTATCAGTACCCGCAGGCGCAGCAGCAGCCCACGGTTCAACGCGTGAGCACACGTCCCGCGACGACGACCCGTCGCGCGTCGAGCTCCGGTTCGAGCCGCGTGGTGTACTCGCCCGCTCCGGCTCCGGCGCCGGTGAAGCGCAACACCAAGCGTGACGCGGTCATTGGTGCAGCGGCCGGCGCGGTGATCGGCGCGACGGTGAGCCGTGACAAGGTGAAGGGCGGCATCATCGGCGCAGTCGCCGGCGGCGTCCTGGGAGGCATCATCGGTCACACGGTGGACGTGCAGAGACCATAAGTCTCAGCAATCCCTTTCCCTGGTCAGGGGAAGAAGGGGAAGGGGAAAGTGGGAGATGAGGGGGGAAGGGGGAACGGGGAAGCGGGAGGTGTCCTGCTTCCCCGTTCTTGCGTTTCCCTCACGCTTCCCATTTCCCGTTCACCTCTTTCCCCTGGCGCGTGGCGCACTTCTCGCCCATTAGGCCGCCATGGACCAGCAACTTGATCCATTCACGCCGGACGCGACCGGCACACCCGCCCCCACGGTATCGGACACCGATGACCGACTGGACCGCCGCCGGCGGCGCGTCATCGTCAATCGCGCATTTGGAGCGATCAAGACGCAGCACGCGGCGGAACGGACCTGGATGGAGGCGTTCGCCGAGCGACTGAACGGCATCGCGTCGTCGACTCCATTCCTGGTGACGCATGCGCTCTGGTTCACCGGATGGATTCTCTGGAACACCGGGCTCCTCGGGCTCGAGCCGTTCGACCCATTTCCCTTCGGGCTGCTCACGATGGTCGTGTCGCTCGAGGCGATCTTCCTCACGATCTTCGTATTGATGGCTCAGAAGCGCGACTCGGCGATCGCCGAGCTCCGCGAGGAGATGTCACTGCAGGTGTCGCTGCGCCTCGAGGAGGAAGTCACGAAGACGCTGCAGCTGGTGGCCGGTCTCTACACGCGCCTCGGCCACAAGGTCGGCGAGGATCCCGAGCTGCACGAGATGCTGCAGCCGCTCGACATCGCCAGGATCGAGCGCGAGCTGGTGC
>JBOHTL010000604.1:0-3915 GCA_050733735.1 Gemmatimonadaceae bacterium | reverse complement strand
CAGTCGAACGTGTGGTATCACCTCGCGCTCGCGCATTACCTGAAAGGCGACTGGGACGCAGCCGCCCGCGCGGCGCGATCGGGGCTGCAGGTGTCGAACAATCCCGACCGGCTCGTGTCGCAGACGCATTGGTTGTACATGGCGCTGCGTCGGGCCGGTCGCGCCAGCGAGGCCGCTGCGGCGCTCGCGCCGATCCGCGATGACTTCGACATCATCGAGAACGAGAGCTATTACCGCCTGGTGAAGCTGTACAAGACAGGCGTTCCGGAATCCGTGGTCGACAGCGTGCTGTCGTCGCTCGCCGGAACGCCGTCCGACGCGTCGTTCGCGTATGGCATCGCGAACTGGGCGCTGTACAGCGGCGATACGACGCGCGCCATCCGCGCCTTCGAGCAACTGCTGCAGGGCGGATCGTGGGCGTCATTCGGCTACGTCGCGGCTGAAGCCGATCTCGCGAGACTGCGCGCGCGCCGCCCTCGCGCGGCTGGCCGATGATCCCCGGCCAATTGTGTGAAACCCTCTCACGGCTGCGGCGTCATCTCGTTCTCCGCTCGCGTCGCCGGCGCCGGCTTGCGCGCGTGCTTCGTGAACCACTCGCGCAGATACAGCTGCGACCGCACATAGTTCGACGGCTTCGACGACGTGCCGTGCCACTCCTCGTTGAAGCGGATCATGGCCGTCGGCACCTTCCGCACCTTGAGCGCCTCGTAGAACTCCTCGGTCTGCGAGATCGGCGTCCGCAGGTCGTTCACGCCGGTCATCAGCATGGTCGGCGTCTTCACGTTGCCGACGTACATCAGCGGCGACCGGCGGAGATGCTCGCTCGGGTCCTCCCACGGCATCTTGTCGAAGTTGCGGTACCAGTTGGAGCCGTCGGTCGTGCCCACGAAGCTCAGCCAGTTCGTCACCGGGCAGTTGGCCGACGCGGCCGCAAACCGGTCGGTGTGCCCCACGATCCATGACGTCAGCACGCCGCCGCCGCTGCATCCGTACACGAACATGTTGAGCGTGTCCACGATTCCCTGCCCGATGACGGCGTTCACGCCCGCCATCAGGTCGTCGTAGTCCTTGCCCGGATACGCGCGCTTGATGGCGTTGCCGAACGCGCTCCCGTATCCCGTGCTGCCGCGCGGGTTGGTGTAGAGCACGAGATAGCCGTTCGCCGCGTGCTCCTGCCAGCCGAAGTTGAAACCCACGCCGTACATCGAGTGCGGGCCGCCATGAATCGTGAGCATGAGCGGATACTTCTTCGATGCGTCGAAATCCGGCGGCTTGACCAGCCAGCCCTGGATCTTCCAGCCGTCGGCGCCAGTGAACCACAGCTCTTCCACGGCGCCGAGCTTCTTGCCGGCGAGAATGTCACCGTTGACGTCTGTCAGTGTTCTGATGTCCGCCGGCCGGCGGAGACTGAACGTGACGACGTCACCCGGCTGGTGCGGCGACGTGAGCGTCCCCACGGCCATGCCGCCGTTCGCGGTGGAGATGTCCGAGACCGAGATGAGGTGCGTGCCGCTCGTCACCTGGCGGATGTCGCCGCGCAGGTTCACGAAGAAGAGATTCCGAGTCCCCTTGTCCTGGATGGTGAAGTAGATCCCGCTGCCGTCCTTCGCCCAAGTGAGGTCAGATGGTGAACGGTCCAGAGTGTCCGTGAGCGCGCGCGCGTTGCTGCCGTCCGCGTCGATGACGTAGAGCCGCGAATCGCGCCAGGTGTCGTCGGTCCAGTCGTAGCCCGTGTATGCGATCAGCTTTCCGTCCGGCGAAACGGCGGGTCCGCCGTCGGGGCCTTTGCGCGTGGTCACCTGCCGGACGTTGCCGCTCGCGATGTCTACCGCGTACACGTCGGACTCGCGCCACTGGTACTCGCCGTCCTCGACGCGTGGGCCGGACGAGAAGTACACCGTCTTTCCGTCCGGCGAGAGATCGATGGAGCCGATCCCGTGATCGTCGAAGGTGAGCTGCCTCGGCGTTCCGCCGTCGGCCGTCACCATGAAGAGCTGCGAGACGTTGTCGCTGGTGAAGCCCTGTCGATCCCTTCTATAGTTGAGCTTCTCGACGATGCGCGGTGCCGTGGTCCAGGTGGCGTTGCGGGGGCGCATCGCGGTGACCTTGCCTTCGACCGACCACTTCGAGCGTTCGCTGGGCGGGACGCTCATGCGGAAGAGCAGCGCCGTGCGGTCAGGTGTCCAGGTGATGTCGCTCGGCGACTCGGCGACCCGCGTGACCTGTGTGGCCGGCCCGGCGACGTCGACCCATTTCACGAAGATCTGCGAACCCCGCGGTTCCCCGTTCGCGACATAGGCGATCCGCGCTCCGTCCGGCGACCACTCCGGCGAGGATCCGTCCTGCAGGAACACACGCGGACGCGAGCCGTCCGCGTTCATGATCCAGATCGACGATTCCCACCGGTCGTTCTGCTTGTCGATCCAGCGACGGCCGAAGACGATCTGCTTTCCGTCGGGAGAAAAGGACGGCGACTGGACCTGCTCGGTCTCCAGGTAGTCGGCGAGCGTCAGCTTGTCGGACGGCCGGTTGCCCTGCGCGAGGGCATAAGTGGGAACCAGCAGAAGGAGAACGCCGAGGTTCCGGACGCGGTCACGCATTTTCGCAGCTCCTGGTGTGTCGAGGACCGCTGAACTTGGTGCGCGACAGTTCCGCGGGCAACTGCTCACACTTTTCAATGCGTCTTGAGCTGTGCGTTTTCGTAACGTGGTGCGACATTTCGGTGGCGGTGCCCGCCGCGGAGCAGATGGCATGGATGACATGGGAAGCTTTCGAATCGACGTCGAGATCGAGAACGGCGCTACGCCGGGCGTGCGCCGCGAAGTGCAGAATGTCCTCGTGGATACGGGCGCCGAGCTCTCGTGTTTTCCGGCGAACGCGCTCGAGGATCTCGGAATCAGGAGGACCCTGCTGCGGCGCTTTCGGCAGGCCGATGGCACTGTTCTCGAACGCTGGACCGGTCCCGCGTCGATCTACGCGGTGGGAACGTGGACGGTGGACCAGGTTATCTTCGGCGAGCAAGGAGATCTGGTGCTCCTGGGCTCGCGGTCACTCGAGGGTCTCAATCTGCGACTGGATCCGGTCGCGAAGCGGCTTGCTGACGCTGGCCCGATGCCGCTCGCGCTGTTCGGTACCTAGCCGGTACGGTCGACATCCCCACGCGATCAGACATGCCGCCCGCTTACGTTCAGCTACTTCCAGGAGATTCCGTAATGAACATTTTCCTGTGGGTCCTGCAGGTACTGCTGGCAGCGGCGTTTCTGATGCATGGCTGGATGTTCCTGTTTCCTCCGGAGAGCATGGCCGCCGGCTTGAACGCTGTGATCAACCCGGCGTTTCGACTCTTCATCGGCGCAGCCGAGGTACTCGCGGCCGTCGGGCTGACACTTCCCGGCGCCACGCGGATCAAGCCCTGGCTGGTTCCCCTGTCCGCCGCCGGGCTGATGATCGTGACTCTCTCGGCGACCGTTTTTCACATCACACGTGGTGAAACATCTTCAGCGGTGACCACGGCCATTCTGTTCGCGGTGCTCACACTGGTCGCGTACATGCGCTGGAAAGTCCGGCCCATTCCGGGGCGGCCCTCCGCGACGCGCGCAGCCGCGGCCTGAGCGCTGGCGACTGGCTCATTCCCACCAGATGGCCAGCGAGTATCCGATTGCCGCGATGACCACCATGACCGTCAGGAGCACCAGAAAAAGGCGCTTGAGCGCCCGTTCGTCGCGCCGCTGCTGTAATCGGCGCTCTGACGCTGCATCATCCCTGGCCTGTTCTCGCCGCTCGCGGTCGGTTTTCACTGGATGCCATCGAAGGGGTATACTTCGGACGAAAGATCGCTCCAACATGACTGCGCGTGTCGTGCCTCTCGGCAGTCGCGAGGCCGGTGATCCGCGACTGGGTGGCACGGTAGAGGAG
>JBOHTL010000603.1:0-4501 GCA_050733735.1 Gemmatimonadaceae bacterium | reverse complement strand
GGGCAGGGCAGGGCGCGGCGTTCTCCGGCGACGAGGAAGGCGTGACCATGAATGCGACCACGCGCCTCAAAATCACGCGCCGCGTGATGCCGCACCATGCCGCGTCTCGCCTCGGAGCGGCGGAGGTCGCGCAGTGCCGTGCTGCGTCTCATAATGCCGGGGTCGAGGGTTCGAGTCCCTCCCCTGCTATTCAGCTGAAGGCCCGCCATGCCCGGTCTGGCGGGCTTTCGTTTGCCGTACGTGATCGGCCCTCGATTGGTACGTAATTGCTGGGCGCGCCTACGTAAGAAAGAACCACGAGCCGCGACCGGCACCGCGGCACATTGCCCTCCCACTCTACAAGGGAGGCATGATGAAATGCTCAGTTGCTGTTCCCCCCCTCGCCGCGCTTGCCATTCTCGCCGCATGCGCGGAGACCACGGGCGTCGCCCCGGAGCTCGCACCCGCGACGCGCCACGCGAGCCTCACCGACGCCCAGGTGGTAGCCACAGCACGCGGTAGCGCACCGCTGGAAATCGCCGGCGAATTGCGGACATTCACCTTCAACGCCAAACAGCACGCCGATGGCAGCGTCAGCGGTGAATTCCAGATCATCGCGCGTCAGGTGGATCGCGTGACCCACGGCCGTATCACCTGCATGACGGTGCTCGGCAAGTCCGCATGGCTCGGCGGCATCATCGAGCGGGACGATTCCGGCGTTTCCACAGGCGCGGAAGCGCGCTTCAGAGTCGTGGATCTGGGACAGGCTCCGGGTGGCAGTCCGGATCTGGTGAGCCTGCTGAACTTCATCTTTGTTCCTGGGGCCGCGCAAAGTTACTGCAACGCCATCCCGTCTTTCCCAGCACTGATGCCCACGGATGGTGGGGAGCTGACGGTAAACCAACCCGGATCCGCGAGTTTCACCACGAGCACAACGATCCCCGCCGATGTCGGCGTCTTCGTTCCCTGCGCCATCGCCGGCCAGGGAGAATTCGTGCAGCTATCCGGGACGCTCCACATCCTCAGCCATTTCACGGAGAGCGCCGCGGGCGGTTTTCGCGCCATGACGGAGATCAACCCCCAGGGGATCAGCGGCTATGGCGCAGCGAGCGGCGACAAATATCAGGGGACCGGCATGACCCGGTCGTCCTTCGATGCTGGACCACTGCCCATTACGCAGACGTTCGTCAACAACTTCAGGATCATCGGGGAAGGGACGGGCAACAACCTGCTCATTCACTCCACCTTTCACGTGACGGTGAACGCTGGGGGCGTTCTCACTGCCTTCGTGGATAATTTCAGCTCGGAGTGCCGATAGCACGACGCGCAGCAGGCAGGAGCGGGGCGTTGAAACGCAACGGTGGCGCCGGAGCCTTGCTCCGTCGTCGCCGTTGTTATTACGTAGCTTCCTGCCATCACTGTACCGAGGTGCCTGTAGATGCGACGGCTGAACGCAGGTGTGATTCTGGCCGCCATGACGCTGGCGATCACTGTGGCGTGCTCGAGCACGTCCTCGGCGCGGCGACCAGGCTCGAGGCAGCCCGACCTGATCACGATGGACGAGCTGAGCGGAACGCGCTATTCCACCGCGCTCGAAGTTGTTCAGGCGCTGCGGCCTCAATGGCTCCGGGGACGCGGACGGACTTCGGTCAACCTGAGCGAGTCAGTGAAGGTCTATGTCGACGACTCGCCGCTGGGTGAGG
This sequence comes from Gemmatimonadaceae bacterium, assembly GCA_050733735.1. Taxonomy (GTDB): domain Bacteria; phylum Gemmatimonadota; class Gemmatimonadetes; order Gemmatimonadales; family Gemmatimonadaceae; genus DASPMP01. The sequence goes on along the minus strand of JBOHTL010000603.1, from coordinate 2,819 downwards.
CGGAGCAACTGCGCAGTATCAGCGCTCGCTCTGTCGGGTCAATCCGCTATCTCGACGGAAACAGCGCGACCCAGCGGTGGGGGATGGACCATGGCCAGGGCGCGATCATGGTCTCAACGCGCCGCGACACGACGTCTCGCCGCTGACCCTTCGGTGATCGCGGGCAGCGGCGGCGCCGCCCGCGGCACGTCGCGCAGGTAATCGAGCCCGACCGCGGTCGCGACAGACGCCGCGGTTTGCGCGAGCGCGACCGGCGCAGCGTCCCGTCTGGCGCCAAGGGGCGCGATGCCGGGACCCAGCACCGCGAACCACGTCTCATCCGAGCCGGCAATGTCGGCGCCGTGATCCTTCCAGTCGCGCGTCGTTCGGCCGCGGCCGTGATCGGCGACCAGAATCAGCGTCGTGCGTCCCCGGTATCCGGGCATCGCCTGCACGCGCGACCAGAGATCGGCGACATACCGATCCACGGCGTGCGCCGCATCGAGCGTCAGATCGTAGCGGCCCTTGTGGGCGTAGTCGTCCGTCTCGCCGTAGCCGACGAACAGCGCCCGCGGCTTGCGCGCCAGCAGCCGCAGCGCGGCCTCGTGCGTGCCCGCGTCGGATCCCGGCACCTGAACGCGCAGTCCGCTGCGTGACACGTTGAAGATGTCGCGGAAGGTATTCCATGTTCCGGCCACGGCCACGCGCCCCCGAAACTCCTCGCGTCCATCCAGCCATTCAAAAACCGTAACGTTCGGATTCGGCCCGAAATCGTTGCGGTCGATCCGGGGATCCGGAATTCCCGTGAGCAGCTCGTTGTATCCTGGGTACGAGAACTTCATCGGGTTGGTCACCCGGGCCGCGCTTCCGATGTCGCGGTTGCCGTACAGCTGGCCCTGGCGCGCGATGGTGCTCCAGACGAAGGGCATCACCGCCGCGCGGCGCTCGGTGACGCTGGATCGCCAGTAGCGCCGCCGGATGGCGCCGGCGTTGCGGCCCCCCGCCGTGGCGTTCGAATGAAAGAGGAGCAGGGAATCGGCGCCCCGGAAGACTTCCTGCCAGCGCAGGCCGTCGGCGACGACGAGAATGACGTGCTGGGCTTCGCTCGTTGCTGCGCGACCCTCGCGCTCAGCGCGACCGGCCGCGAGCCGCCAGATGTCCCCGGCGTGCGCGGCGAGCACCAGTGCCAGGATCGTCGCCGGATATCGAATCGCGTGGATCATGCGGGCCACCCCCGCACTCCATTACGACACACTCCGGCGGTTTGTTCTGCGGCACGACTTTCCACCGGCGGGCGGCTGCACCGAGCCGCCACGAGAGTGTTGCGCCCATGCAACATTTTGGCGGCATCGTTGAACGCGAACTCACAGCGGCATCACGAGTTAGCTGAGGGTCTCCGACTTGCGGCGCGGGCGCATCTACGGAAGGCTCATCCCACCCTCGCACACGCGACGAAGCGTGAGCAAACCACGCCAAACACGCCGTTCGACCGCGCCGGAATGCGGTCCTCGAGGTCAGGAAGTCATGGGCGACGCCACAGAGACGTACGATCGCGCCATCGAAGCGGCCGCTGCGGCCGCGTCGAGGGGCGATCCCGACAGCATCGAGCAGGCGGAGACGCTCTATCGCAAGGCGCTGACGGCGGGTGAGCGTGGGCGCGGTCCCTTTGACATCTCGCTCGCGCCCGCGCTGACGGGTCTTGGCGCGGTCCTGCTTCAGCGCGGCAACTCCGACGAAGCGGCACCGATTTTCTCGCGCGCCGTCGGCATCGGCGAACAGCAACTCGGCACCGATCATCCCGACGTCGTCATCCTGCTGAACGACATCAGCCGCTTGTACCTCCGCCATGGCGCGCACGCGCACGCCGAACCGCTACTGCAGCGACTGCTCGACATCAAACGCGCGAAAGGCGAAGAGCATCCCGAGGTGGCCACCGTCCTGGCGAGCATCGCGTCTGTGCGGCAAGCGCTCGGCCGGCACGATGAAGCCGAGCAGCTCTGGCGTCGCGTGCTCGACATCCGGGAGCGCACGCTGGCGCCGAATCACCTCGCCACGGCGTCGGCGCTCGAGCATCTCGGTCTGAGCTGCGCGGCGCGCGGCAAGCTCCACGAAGCGCTGCAGCTGTTACAGCGCGCGCTCGGCATGCGCGAGATCACGCTCGGGTCGGACCATCCCGGTCTGCGCGCCGTGCGCGAGCGCATCGCGGATCTCCAGCTTCAGGCGTCCGACGATCTGCTCGATGGCCACGACTCGATGCCGGTGCCGGCGGCGCGTCCCCGGCTGCTGGTCGCACCGCATCTCTCTTCGCCGCTCGCTTCCTCGACGCCGGTCGTCACTCCGCCCCCCCCGCCCCCAACCACACGCGCGCCGGCGCCCGTCCCGACGCCCGCACCGATCCCGGTGGCGGCAGAGCCGGCAGCGATACGCATGCTCGAGAACGATCCGCTCCCGCCCGCTGCCGCGGTCGTCGTGCCGACGTCCACCGCGCTCACGGTTGCCGACAATCAGGCAGCGCCGAGCGTTCAGGCCGTTCCATATCTGAACGTCCTCATGGACATCAAGGACGAGCTGGACGAAACCGAGCCGGCGCCAGCACCGGTCGGCGGTTGGGCAGCGACGGTTTCGGCGGTGAAAACCGGCTTGAGAGAACGGCGCGCCGCCGCGATCGGAGCGGTTGCGGCTGTGCTCGCGCTCCCGGCGATCGGCTTCGGCGTCGCGAGCGCCATGCGCGACAATCGTTCACCGGAATGGGCGCAGACCAACTCATACGCGCTCGTTCCGCAGTCGCAGGACACGACGCTGGCCCGCGCGTCGGCACCGGATGCGCTGCGGCCACTGGC
>JBOHTL010000602.1:0-4917 GCA_050733735.1 Gemmatimonadaceae bacterium | reverse complement strand
CCATATAAGGAAGCGCAAAGTACATGTGCCCCTCGTGATCACCGGCGTCCAGCACCGGCAAAATGTTCGGATGCTGCAGCGCCGACGTCCGCTTGATCTCCCGCAGAAACCGGTCGCTTGCGCGCGACTCGACGAGCTCGGGCCGTAGAATCTTCAGCGCGACCGCAGTCCCGGCCTGAGTGTCGCGCGCCAGATAAACGATTGCGCTGGCACCCTGCCCGATTTCGCGTTCGATCGCGTAACGTCCGGCAAACAACCCGGTTGCGACGCTCGGCGGACTGCGCATGGGCCTGGGGAGAGGGAGTCGAGCGAACATATCGTTACACCCACAGCCCCGCCAGATACAAAGAAGGCCCGGACGCCGTGACGCCCGGGCCCCCGCATTAGCAATTTCGCGTCAGTTGGCGTTCATCGGCTTCTCTATCAGCCAGTAGGTGAACCACTGACGCAGCCGGCCCAGCCGGTCCACCAGCAGCCATGGCTCGCCGCTGCGCGACAGCTCGTGCGTCGACCGCGGATACCGGATCAGCTCCACCGGCACCCCCTGCTTCTTCAGCGCCATGAACCAGATCTCGGCGTTCCCCATCGGTGTCCGGAAGTCTTCCTCCGACTGCACGATGAGCGTCGGCGTCTCGACACGGCTCACATGACGGATGGGAGACAGTGAGTCATATAGCGCGAAATTGTCCCACGGCTTGCCGTAGAACTCGAACTCGGTCAGCCCCTGCGCGTCCGACGACCCGTACCAGTACAGCCAGTCGCTGATCATCCGGTCCGCCTGCGCCGCCTTGAACCGGTTCGTCCTGGTCGTGATCCACGCGGTCATGAACCCACCATAAGACCCGCCGGTCACCCCCATCCGCGTCGAATCGACGTCGGGACGACGCGCGGCGATGTCCACCGCCTCCATCAGATCCTCGTAGTCCTCAGCCCCCCAGCGGCCGCGGATGCTGTGCGTGAAGTCGGCGCCGTAGCCGCTCGAGCCGCGCGGGTTCGTGAACAACACGAACATCCCCGCCGCCGTCAGGTTCTGGAACTCGTCGAACCAGCCCTCGCCGTACGCCGAGTGCGGACCGCCGTGGATGTACAGCACGAGCGGGTACTTCTTTCCCGCCTCGTATCCGTACGGCTTCATCAGCCAGCCTTCGATCTCCAGACCGCCGACCGACGGATACGTGAACCGCTCCGCGTCGCTCCACGCGATCTCCGCGTTCAGCTTGTCGTTGAATCCCGTCAGACGCCGCTCGCCCGAACCGTCCGCGTTCGCGATGAACAGCTCCGTCGGACGCGTCGCGTCGGTCGCGACAAAAGCGACCTTCGTCGCCTTCGCGTCGGTGCTCACGCCGGTGATCCGGCGCCGGCCCGACAGCACCTCGGTCATGCGCTTCGTCGACGGATCCACGCGGAAGACGCCGGTCCGTCCGCCGATCGCGGCGGTCATCAGGATGCTGCCGTTCGACAGCCAGTCGATGCGCTGCGGCTCGTACGTCCAGTCGCCCAGCACGTTCTCCGGCGTGCCGCCGCTCACCGGGACGACGTAGACGCGGTCGCTCTTGGTCCGACCCGCCGCCGAGACGAACGCGATGCGGCGACTGTCCGGCGACCAGGTGAGATCGTTCTCGTTGCCGAAATGCTCCACGATCTTCCGCGGTGCGCCGCCAGCGACCGGCATCACGTAGATGTCGACCTCGTTCCGGTCGACGTCATCGCGCTTCGGATCGTACGGCAGCTCCGCGATGGAATCCTGCTCGAGATCGACGACGGAGTCGGGACGCAGCCGCGCGTCGGCCACGAACGCGATCCAGCGACCGTCGGGAGACACGACCGCGCCGCGATGCGAGTACCTGGTGCTCGTGATGCGACGCTTCGCGCTGCCATCAAATGCCTGCACCCAGATCTGCGACGGATTCCAGCGCCGCGCCTCACGCGGCCCCGGCACGAATCCCTGGTTGTTGCTCTTGTAGCGCATGTCGTGGACGTGCCGCCCGTCGAAGCGCGCCGCGTCGGTCGGCTTCGTGATCGCGCCATACGGTGGTCGCGCCATCGGCTGCATCTTCGAGTACGGATCGTTCGCGCGACGCGCGCTGTCCGACGGCATCGAATCGCCCTCCGTCCACACCGAGAACGACCCATTGGCGGGAACCGAAGCCACGCGCGGATACTTGTCGTCCTGAAACGCCTCGCCTCCCGGCTGGTCCATGCGCAGCATCCACGTGCTGCCGCGGCCGCCCTGGCGCTGCGACGAGAAGATCAGATAGCGCCCATCCGGCGACCAGCGCGGACTGGAGCTCTCCGTGCCCGGCGACGTATATCGGACCGGTTCGCAGGACGCACCGCGCGCCGCCGCGCAGATCGTGGATACGACCCACACCTCACGATGGTATTTGTTGTCCTTCTCGTTCACCGTCTGGACGGTGAATGCCACGCGTCCGCCGTCGGGAGACATGGCCGGTGCGCTCAACGTGGTGAGCCGGTACCAGTCCTTGAGCTCGAAGGCGCGCTTCGCCTGTTGGGCATCCGCGCTTGCGACGAAAGACATCGCGAGCGCCAGCGCCCATGCGCCGGAAATACGAAGAGTCGGCATGCAGCAGTCTCGGAAGAGGTTCTGGGTGGAACGATTGCCGTTCGAAAATACTGTCCAGCGCAGTTGGTTGGCGACTTCCCTCACTGCGTCGGGAGCTGGCGCGGCGGGGGTGCCGGGGGCAGCGACTGAACGACGGCCCGGAACTCCTGATATCGCGGGTCGTCGGACACGAGGTCGTTCAGTCGCGCGGGATCGTAGGCGGCAATGAGCCGCTGCGTATAATCGACCCGGCTCTCTTCCACCGGATGTGACGCGAAGAAGGCGTCGAAGAGGTTCGGGTTCCGGCTCCGCTCGCGGAGAAGCTCCTCGAAGAACTCGGGAACGCCAGACGGATGGATGCCGGCGGCGACGACGTTGACCACCGCCTGCGAATCGGCTTCGATCTCGTCTGCGCGGCTGTAGCGCGCGAGAATCGCGTTGCCGGCGACGCTGATCGCCACCTGCGACAGGCCGCTCTCGCACAGGCTCGTGACCGCGCAGATGACCGTGACCGCCACGTTCGTGCCGGTCGTCTTCTTCATCTGCTCCACGGAGTGCCGTTCGACGACGTGGCCGATCTCGTGGCCCAGCACGCCGGCCAGCTGCTCCAGACGCTCGGCGCGAGCGATGAGGCCGCGATTCACATAGATGTAGCCGCCCGGGAGCGCGAAGGCGTTCACTTCGTCGCTGTTCACGATGGCGAAGTGCCATTCCAGGTCGCCGCGGCTCGTTCGCGATGCGATCGATCGCCCGAGCTCCGTGAGATATCCGGTGGCGCGTGGATCGGTCACCAGCGGCAGCGCCTGGTTGATCCGCTGTGCGTTCTCACGGCCGAACGCGACCTCCTGCTCGTCGGAGACGTCGCAGGCCGACAACAGGACGCCGAACAGCGCGGCGATGGAAGCGAATCTCATATCTTGGCGAGGTGTCGCAGAGAAAAGCTAAGTCGCGTACCGTCGTCGCGGACGCGTCACCGCCCTTCGAGATCCGCGAATCTCCGATCCAGGGACTCGGCGCCTTCGCGACGCGGCGGATTCCGGCCGGGACGCGGCTGATCGAGTACTCCGGCGAGCGCCTGACGCCGGAGCAGGCGGACGCCCGCTACCCCGAGGTGCCGGGGGAACGGCACCACACGTTCCTGTTCGCCATCGACGACGAGTGGGTGGTGGACGCGGCGGTGAACGGGAACGACGCGAGGTGGATCAACCACTCGTGCGACCCCAACTGTGACGCGGTGGTGGACGACGCGAAGATCTGGATCGAGACCATCCGCGACGTGCAGCCAGGAGAGGAGCTGGCGTACGACTACGCGTACGAGCTGGAGGAGCGGCACACCGCGGAGGCGAAGAGACGGTATCCGTGCAATTGCGGAGCGAAGAGATGCCGGGGGACGTTATTGAAGAGAAAGGGCTGAACAGATGTGGTGAGTTGCGAGTTTCAGCGGGATTCAAACGACGGCCGCTGTGAGCTGCGTGCTTCGAGCCAGACGCCGTCGTGCTTACGACTCAGATACAGCTCTGACTCAGATACAGCGCTATTGTTGTTCGCCAAGGTCGCGCAGGATTTTGCGTCGCAAGCTGATGATCATGGCGCGCGTTTGACGTACGTCGGATGTTAGCCGAGTCCAGAGTTCCAGATTGATCAGGCGATAGTCAAACGCGAGCTGCAACTGATATTCGACTTCATCCGCGCTGTTGATACTGTGCTGAAGGTAGCGCGCGAATTCTCTCTGGCTCTCGCATCCGCACCCCTCGACAATATTCATCGCGATCGACTCGACTGCCTTGTGTAGCTGGGTGCGCAGAGAGGCGTAGTGCCGAGGGAATCGTCGTAGGAGCGGCTGGCACGCCAGCACCAGCGCGTGTGCTTTTCTCCAGGCTCTATTGCGTCGGAAGTTCTGCACGACCTCAGCATACGAGGCTCGTGGTTCCATACAGCACCATGCCGACTCGCATGTGTCCGAAACTCTGCGCCTTCCTGACGCTGTATCTGCGCCGTTTGCTCGCTGGCGCTTAGCTCGCAGCGCGCAGCCCATAGCGGCAGTTTGTGGTAGCGCGCTCACCACTTCACTTCTGCGGGGAATTTTTCCCCGATCCGGGCTTCACTTGGTCGCGCACCTTTCCTAACTCGTTGCGCCAGCGCGTCTTGTGTCCGGCCCCTCCCCTGCCTCTCCCTGTGCCCAACCCGCACCCGGAGGTGCCCATGCTGTCCGTTCGCCGTTTCCCGCTGCTCGTCGTCGCTTTCACTGCCCTCGCCTGCTCTGGTCCTTCCAGGAAGGACCTCCAGGCCGATCTTGCGCTCCGTTCCGACTCCCTCTTCTACCTCCGCAACGAGTTGCTCGAGCAGGTCATGGA
>JBOHTL010000601.1:0-5074 GCA_050733735.1 Gemmatimonadaceae bacterium | reverse complement strand
CTACAGAACCGCGCGCGCCTCGGCGAGGACGCGATCGCGAACGTCGTCGAGGCCGCCGGTGATGAGCGCTCCCGATGCGCGGGCGTGCCCGCCGCCGCCGAATTTCCGCGCGAACGCGTTCACGTCCACGCCCCCAGTGCTGCGGAAGGACACCTTCACCTTTCCGTGGCCGAGGTCGCGGAAGAAGATCGCCATCCGCGTTCCCGCGATCGACCGCGCATGCTCGACGATGCCGTCGAGATCCTCCGGGCGGATCTTGTAGCGCTCGAGCGACCCGCTTCCCATGGACAGCCAGGCGAGTCCCTTCGGCTCGTCGACGCCAAGCGTCTGCAGCACTTCGGCGAGCAGCCGGATGCGTCCTGCCGGCGCCGACGCGTAGACCCGCTGGTACAACTCCTCCGGATCGACGCCCGCGGCCAGCAGCTCCGCCGCCACGGCGTGGCTCCTCGGCGTGGTGTTGCTGAACCGGAAGCCGCCGGTGTCGGTGAGGATCGCGCTGTACAGCGACCGCGCGATCCGCGGCGTTATGGTGAACGCCAGCTCGCACGCGAGGTCGTACACCAGTTCTCCCGTCGCGCACGCCGTCGTGTCGGTGAGAACGATGTCCCCGGCGCGATCTTCCGACGCGATGTGATGGTCGATGACGAGACGCGGAACCTTCAGCGACCGCACGGTGTCGGCGAGCGCGCCGAGACGTTTGACGTCGCTGATGTCGAGCACGATGAGGAGATCGATGTCCTTCAGCGCCTGCGCGCCGTCCGCGCTGCGATCCACGACGTCGTCGGCGAGAAGGAAATCGAAGAGCTCCGGCCAGGGGGTCGGATTCACGATGTGGACGTCGAGTCCGCGCTGCGCCAGGAGCCGCGCCAGCCCGGTCTCGGAGCCACAACCGTCGCCGTCGGCATTGATGTGCGTGGACAGCGCGACGCGCCGGCCCGGGATGAACTCACGCGCCACCCGTTCGATTCCCCGCCGACGATCGGCGGAGATGCCGAAGAAATCACGATGACTCACAGTGGTCGCCAACGGCGTCGCGGCTCCTGAAAATGCGGACGGCGCCTGGTCGGCGCCGTCGCAAGATAACCTGAATTGCAGAACCAGCTTACATGGATCGGGTTTGCCCCTTCAGTTTGGAGTGGCTCCGGCCGTACGCGAAGTAGATCAGCAGGCCAATGCCCATCCACACGAGCAGACGTAGCCACGTGTCGCCCGGGAGGAACGCCATCATGCCGAAGCAGATGAGCACTCCCATGATGGGTACGAAGGGCACGAGCGGCGTGCGGAACGGCCGCGGAATGTCGGGTCGCGCCCGGCGCAGCACGATGATGCCGATGCACACGATGACGAACGCCAGCAGCGTACCGATGGACACCAGCTCGCCAAGGAGCGCGATCGGAAAGAAGCCCGCGACGAGCGCCGCGACCGCGCCGGTCACCATCGTCGTGATGTACGGGGTACGGAAACGCGGATGCACCTTGCCGAACACCGGCGGCAGGAGACCGTCGCGCGACATCGCGTAGAAGATTCGCGGCTGGCCCATCAACATCACCAGCACCACGGACGCCAGGCCCGCGATCGCGCCGATGTTCACGAAGTAGCCGAGCCAGCGCAATGAGTCGCCGGCCTGGTCGATCGCGACGAACACCGGATGCGGGACGTCGAGCGTTGTGTAGTGCGCCATCCCCGTCATGACCAGCGCCATCAGGATGTACAGGACAGTACAGACCGCCAGCGACGCGAGAATGCCTATGGGCATGTCGCGCTGCGGATTCTTGGCTTCCTGAGCCGCGGTGGATACCGCGTCGAAGCCGATGTACGCGAAGAACACCACTGCTGCCGCGCGAATGATGCCGGTCCAGCCGTAGGCGCCGAAGGTGCCCGTGTTCTCCGGAATGAATGGCGTCCAGTTGGACGCCTTCACGTACATGAATCCGAAGCCGATCACCAGGAATACGATCGCGACCTTGACGAAGACGATCAGGTTGTTGAATCGCGCCGACTCCCGGATGCCGATGACGAGCAGCGTGGTCATGAGACCGATCAGCAGCATCGCGGGAAGATTGATCATCCCGGCCTGCATCACGCCGCCGGCCGCGGAGCACACGGCGTCGGGAGCACCCCCCGCGGCGCCCGTTGCGGTGGCCAGCGAATCCACGTTGAAGACGTGGTTGTTCGCGGGGTTCACGCAGATCTGGTTGCGCACCAGCGTGTGCGTCCCCTCGACGGACAACGGAGACGAGGTCCACTGCGGCGGCAACCCCCAGCCGAGCTCGCGGAGGAACGCCGTGAAATACCCCGACCATCCCACGGCGACCGTCGATGCGCCGAACAGGTACTCGAGAATCAGGTCCCACCCGATGATCCAGGCGAAGAACTCGCCGAGCGTGGCGTAGCCGTAGGTGTACGCGCTGCCGGCGATCGGAATCATCGACGCGAACTCCGCGTAGCACAGTCCGGCGAAGAGGCAGCCGAGTCCCGCGACGACGAATGAGATGACGACTGCCGGCCCGGCGTACTGCGCGGCCGCGGTGCCGGTCAGGACGAAGATGCCGGCGCCGATGATGGCGCCGATGCCGAGCAGGGTGAGGTTCCAGGCGCCCAGGGCGCGGCGCAGGGAATGTTCACCTTCCGATGTCGCTTCTTCCTGGAGGACGGAAATGCTTTTGGTCGTCCACAGTCCCATGGGGTCTCCGGTGGGGGCGGCACACGAAAATGGGCGGCGCGGTGCCGCCCTAGTGTATACAAGCGGAGAAGTTCGGGTGAACTGCGCGCACTGTCAAGCGAATGCGGTTCAGCCGCTGTAGTTCGGCGCTTCGCGGGTAATGGTCACGTCGTGGGGATGGGACTCGCGCAGCCCGGCCATGGTGATTCGCACGAACTCCGTACGCGTCCGCACCTCCTCGATGCTCGCACAGCCGACGTACCCCATTCCGCTTCGCAGACCGCCGACCATCTGGTAGAGCACGTCACTCACCGGGCCCTTGTACGGCACGCGTCCTTCGATGCCCTCGGGAACCAGCTTTCGGGGCGACAGCTCGCCTTCCTGGAAGTAGCGATCGGCGCTGCCATCCTGCATGGCACTCAGCGATCCCATGCCGCGAACCATCTTGTATCGGCGCCCTTCGAGCAGAAACGCTTCGCCAGGGCTTTCCTCCGTGCCCGCGAGCATCGAGCCCATCATCACGGACGACGCGCCCGCGGCCAGCGCCTTCACGATGTCCCCGGAATACTTGATCCCGCCGTCCGCGATCACCGGCACGTCTCCCGCGCCGGCGACGGCTTCCATCACTGCCGTCAGTTGCGGCACTCCGACTCCGGTCACCACGCGCGTGGTGCAGATGGAGCCCGGACCCACGCCGCATTTCACGGCGTCGACGCCGCGCTCGACGAGCGCGCGCGCGCCGTCCCGCGTGGCGATGTTCCCCGCGACCAGCTGGACGTCGGGAAACGCGTCCCGGACCTGCGCCGTGGCGCGCAGCACGCCCTCGGCGTGGCCGTGCGCCGTGTCGATGATCAGCGCGTCGACGCCGGCATCCACCAGCGCCCGCGCGCGCGCCATGAAGTCACCGGCTGCGCCGAGGGCGGCGGCAACACGGAGACGCCCATGCTTGTCCTTGTTGGCGTCGGGATACTGCCGCCGCTTGTGAATGTCCTTGATGGTGATGAGACCGCGCAGCCGGCGATCCTTGTCGACCACGGGCAGCTTCTCGATGCGGTTCTGCGCCAGAATCCGCTCGGCTTCGTCCAGTGTGGTGCCCTCGGGCGCCGTCACGAGCCGGTCCTTCGTCATCGCGTCGCGCAGCAGACGGTCCATGTCCCGCTCGAACTGCAGGTCGCGATTGGTGATGATGCCCACCAGCCGGTCCTCTTCGTCGACGATGGGCACCCCCGAGATGCGGAAGCGCGCCATGAGCGCGGTCGCAGCCCGCACCGTATCGTCTGGACGCAGCTTGTACGGCTGGAGGATCATTCCACTCTCGCTGCGCTTCACCCGGTCCGTCTCCGCCGCCTGACGGTCGATGGACATGTTCTTGTGGAGGACGCCGATGCCACCGGCGCGCGCCATCGCGATGGCCATCTCCGATTCGGTCACCGTATCCATCGCGGCGGACGCGAAGGGCACGCCGAGCCCGATGCCGCGGGAGAAGCGCGAGGTAGTGCTGACGTCCTTCGGATGGGTGATCGAGTGCCTCGGCACCAACAGGACGTCATCAAACGTCAGAGCCACGTCCTCGCGCACTCGTGCCGCGCTGGTCCGTGGCTCCCCCTCCCCCCCCTCTAAACGCGAAGGCCCGCCGCCAGTGCGTTCCTGGTGCGCGGGCCTGGTATTCGATCGGGTTCCGGTCGCCATGAAGGAAGATAAGCCATCGTGGGAATGTGGGGAGTGGGAAATGGGAAATGGGTGGGCATCAGGGGAGTGGGAAACGGGGCAACATCGCGCTTCCCGCTCGCCCCTTCCCACTCACGTCCCGTTCCGTCTCACTCAGTGCCCAATCACCCGGAGACGCCTTCTCACCCGCCGCGGCAGGAAAAACGTCGCCGCCATCAATGCCTTCCGCAGATTGAATGCGCGCAAGTCGGACGGATCGCCCGTCCAATGGGAGAGCAGGACGCCCGGTCCCGCGTTCTGCATCAGCCGCTGGAGCGCGAGCACCAGCAGATACACGTCGTCGACTTCGCCGAGGAAAGGAACGAAGTCGGGAATCCAGTCGATGGGGGCGACGATGTACGCGATCGCGCCGGCGACGAGCAGCTTGTCGACCATCGCGACGCGGACGTCGGTGACGAGTCCCCAGAGCAGTCTCAGAAAGCGAGGCAGCTCGGCGACGTAGTTCATGACCGTCTTCTTCGCGCCGGTGCGCGGCGTTCCCTCCACCTCACGGGGCCGCGAACCCTGACGCGGCCGGGCACTCGCATTTTCCTGGCGCGCTTTCCCTCTGCCGGTTTTCGGAGCGGGCATCAAAGCCTCTCTTCGCCTGAGCCCGGCTGCTTGACGTCGCGGGCAGGACTGGAGGCTTCCTGAGGCGCCGTCTGAGTGGGGCCCGATGCGGGCGGGGTGGGCGTTGTTGTATTG
>JBOHTL010000600.1:0-3029 GCA_050733735.1 Gemmatimonadaceae bacterium | reverse complement strand
TCGCTGCGCTCGCTGGTGAGCATGCACTCCGTTTCCGGCCGCTCACCGGCGCGAAGCGCCGCCGAGAACGTACCGCCGGCGTATGTCAACTTCACGCCGGCGCCCCGAGAACGCAGTTCGAGGCGGGGGCCGAGAACGCCTTTCTCATCGGAACGTGACGACGGTCGCCGACCGGACATCCGGAAGCTGGAGCAGGCGTCGACAGACTTCGGGCGGCACGGGATCGTCCACCGAGATCGCCGCCAGCGCGTCGCCGCCCTGCGCGAGCCGCGACTGGTGGTACGACGCGATGTTGATGCGCGCTTCGCCCAGCAGGGTCCCGACGCGGCCGATGACGCCGGGGACGTCGTGGTTGGTGAGGATCAGCAGGATGCGGCGCGGATGCACGTCCACGTGAAACGCATCGATGCGAGTGAGGCGCGGCGGAGCGCCTTCGGCGGCGACGCCCTGGACGGTGAGATCCTGCCCGCCGGCGCTGAGCGTCACCTCGATCGCACTGGGATGCTCGAGCCGGTCCGATTCCATGACGGACAGCTCGATCCCGCGCATCTCGGCGAGCGTGCGCGCGCTGATGAGGTTCAGGCGATCGGTCTCCACCACGCGCGCCAGCACGCCGACGGTAGCCGACGCCAGCAGCAGATCGCTCCCGCCGATCGCGGCGGGGCCGCACCTGAGGCCGAGCCGGCGCACCTCGCGATGTCCCCGGCTCGCCAGCAGCGCGCGCGCGACCGTGGCCGCCCGCTCTGCCACCTGCATGCTCGGCTGCAGCTCGAGCCACTCGTCGCGTGACACCGAGGCGACGTTCAGCGATCGTGACAGCTCGCCGCTGAGGAGCGCGTCGCGGACCGCCGCGGCGACGTCGACGGCAACGTTCCGCTGTGCTTCGTAGGTCGACGCCCCCATGTGCGGGGTGAGCACGACGTTTTGCGCCTTGCGAAAAGCATGATCGGCGGGGAGCGGCTCGACCGCGAAGACGTCGAGCACGACGCCGCGAAGCTTGTTGGCGCGGAGCACGTCGAGCAGCGCCGCGTCGTCGACGATGCCGCCGCGGGCCATGTTCACGAGGATGGCGTCCGGCCCGAGCCGCGCGAGCTCCTTCGCGCCGACCATCCCGCGGGTCTCTTCGGTGAGCGGCGTGTGGATCGTCACGATGTCGGATGACGCGAGCAGCTCGTCCAGGTCCGCCGCGCGACGCATGCGCAGCGACGCGAAGCGGTCGTCGCCGATGTACGGATCGTAGCCCGCGAGCTCCATCCCGAAGGCGTGCGCGCGACGGGCGATTTCGGTGCCGATGCGCCCCACGCCCACGATGCCGAGGGTTCGTCCCTTGAGCTCGTGACCCATGAGCTTCGAGCGATCCCAGCGCCCCTCGATCATGGAGTGCGCGGCCGCCGGGATCTGGCGCAGCAGGCCGATGACCGCGCCGAAAAACAGCTCGGTGACGGCGATGGTGTTCCCCGCCGGCGCGTTGATGACCGCGATGCCGAGCTCCGTCGCCTTCTCGACGGCCACGTTGTCGACGCCGACGCCGGCCCGTCCCACGACCTTGAGGCGCTTGCCGCGCTCGAGCAGCTCTGGCGAGATGCGCGTCGCGCTGCGCCCCACGATGGCGTCGTAGTCGCCGATGCGCTCCAGCAGCTCCTTCACCGGGAGCGTGGGCACGACGTCGACCTGGAACTCGGGGACGCCCGTGAGGAGCGCCACGCCCTCCGGGTCGATCTCGTCCGTTATCAGGATACGGTGTCTCACTGTTCCCGTGCGTTCTCCTGATACAGTACGTGCTCAGACGGTGCTAGCGCATTCCGAGAGCAAGCGAACGTTCCGCAATGGTTCTTCGCTTCTGGTGGCATTCCCGAAAGTTTCGCCGAAACTTGCGGAAACACGGGGTTGGATTCCAGGAGGCGATTAGTGTATTCAACGATCCACATGCCCATGTCGACTACGACGAATTGCATTCGATGGATGAAGAACGCTACATCCTGCTTGGCATGTCTGGCGGAGGGCGCCTGCTGACCGTAGTGTTCACTGCGCGATCTGCGCGCATTCACCTGATCAGTGCCCGAAAGGCAACTTCCTATGAGCGCACGCGCTACGAAGGCGGCTCGATCACGTCGCAGGGCTGAACCGGATACGAGCGAAATCCCCGAGTTCGATTTCTCGTCGTCCCTCCGGAATCCGTATGCGAACCTCGACGAAGAACGCCTTATGGTCATCCTGGATCCGGACATAGCGAAGGTGTATCGGACGGACCGAGCCGTTAACAATGCGTTGCGTGCCCTGATCAGGAAACAAGTGAAGGCGAAGCGCTCCTCGCGCAGGCGTTAGCGTCGCGATCCGACGAGCTGCATCGCGGCGTCCGCCACTCTGTCGACCGTGAATCCCAGCTCCTCGTAGATCCGCTCGTACGGCGCGCTCGCGCCATATCGCTCCAGTCCGATCACCACTCCGTTGGCGCCGACCCATTTGTACCAGGACATGGGATGCGCGGCTTCGATGGCCACGCGCGGCACGTCGGGGGGCAGCACCGACGCCTGATACTCCTCGCTCTGCTTCGCGAACAGCTCGTGGCTGGGCATGCTCACCACGCGCGAGCGAATGCCCTCGGCGACGAGCTTCTCGTGCGCGGCGAGGATCAGCGCGACCTCCGAGCCGGAGCTGATGAGAACGACGTCCGGTTCACTGCCGTCGGCGTCGGCAAGCACGTATGCGCCGAGGACCAGACCCGCCGCGGGCGCATACTTCTCGCGATCGATCCAGCCGAGCTTCTGCCTGGTGAAGACCAGCGCCGTCGGACCGTCCTGGTGGGCGACGGCGACGCGCCACGATTCCGCGGCTTCGTTCGCGTCCGCGGGACGAATCAGCGTGAAGTTCGGAATGGCGCGCAGCGTCGACAGCTGCTCGATGGGCTGATGCGTGGGCCCGTCCTCGCCAAGTCCGATGGAATCGTGGGTGTACACATAGATCACCGGCTGGCCCATGATCGCCGCGAGACGCACCGACGGACGCATGTAGTCGCTGAAGATCAGGAA
>JBOHTL010000599.1:0-6361 GCA_050733735.1 Gemmatimonadaceae bacterium | reverse complement strand
GCGCCCGCGTCGCCCGGGTCGGTGGCGCGGCCGGCATGCTGGCGGGGGTGCCCATGGACGCAGCGGGCATCGGCGCTGCTGGAGTGGCGGTGGGGGGGGGGGAGGGCGTTCCACGGAACGAGGGTGAACCTGGCGGTGTCCCAACCCTTTACCGTAGGACGCGTCACCGGCGGGCGCAAGGACGCTGCCGGCACGGTACCGCCCCGCGTGCTCTTGCTTAACGGCCTATAAGCCTGGATCGTCAACCCAGCATGCGATTCGCCATTGGGATGCTCGTCGTGTGTATGGCCTGCTCCGCGGGGGGCGTTCCTGGCGCCTGGCATCCACCCCTGGCGGTGCCCGCGATCAGCTCGGACCTGACCCGGGATCAACAGATCGATCACGCGTTGAGCCGTTTGACGTTCGGGCCGCGTCCCGGAGACGCCCGACACGTGCGTTCCCTTGGACTCGAACGCTGGATCGCGCAGCAACTGGTGCCCGATCGCATCGGCGACCGCCGGAGCGACTCGCTGCTGTCGAAGTACCACGGCCTGAACATGCCTGCGTCGCAGATCGCGGCGCTGTATCGCGAAGCCCAGGCAGCGCGCCGCCAGGGAGCGGCCGCGCAACGCGACAGCACCGCGCCGGCCATGCGCGCGGACCGGATGCAGAATCCCCGCCGGGAGCTGCAGCTCACGCTCACGCAGGTCAGCTCCGCGAAGCTGCTGCGCGCTGTCGTCAGTGAGCGACAGCTGTACGAGCAGATGGTCGACTTCTGGGAGAACCACTTCAGCGTCTACGCGGGCAAGGGACAGACGCGCCTGTTCATCCCGGCCTACGATCGTGACGTCATCCGGCCGCGCGCACTGGGCAGCTTCCGCGAGCTGCTCGGGGCCGTCGCCAAAAGCGCGGCGATGCTGTTCTACCTGGACAACGCCCGGAGCGTCGCGGACTCGGCGCATCGCACGCTGGGGACGAACCGCCTGCGGATCCGGCGGCGCGGCGCGCGCGGTTTGAACGAGAACTACGCGCGCGAACTGCTGGAGCTGCACACGCTGGGCGTCGACGGCGGCTACACCCAGCATGACGTCATCGAGGTCGCGCGCGCGCTCACCGGCTGGAGCATCGATCAGCGTGAGGGCGCATTCGTCTTTCGCCCCGCGGCACACGACGCGGACGCCAAGACGGTGCTCGGCCACGAGCTGAAGGCCGGGCGCGGGATCGAAGACGGCGAAGATGTGCTCGACATCGTGGCCCGGCACCCGTCGACGGCGCGGTACATCACCCGCAAACTTGCGATCCGCTTCGTGAGCGACACACCGCCTGCATCCCTCGTGGACCGGTGCGCGGCGGTGTTTCAGGCGAAGGACGGGAATATCAGACAAACGTTGCAGTGCGTGATCACGTCGCCGGAATTCTTCTCGAAGGCGGCGTATCGCGCCAAAGTGAAGACGCCCTTCGAGCTGGTGGCGAGCGCGTTCCGGGCGACCGGGGCGGTTCCCGACGGCACACCGCGCGCGACGCAGATCGTGACGCGGCTTGGGCAGCCGATCTTCGGGCGTCAGACGCCCGACGGGTGGCCCGACGTCGGAGAAGAATGGATGAACGCGGGCGCCATGGTGAATCGCGTCAACTTCGGTCTGACGCTGGCGTCGCGGCGGGTGCCCGGCGTCGTGGTGCCGCCGGTGGATCCCGCGGTGGCGACGATGCTGACGTCGCCCGCGTTCCAGAGGAGATGACGATGCAGCGACGGGTGTTCATGAAGAACGGCGCGCTGGCCCTGCTCACGATGGGGCTGAGCCCGACCTTTCTGCGGCGCACGGCGTTCGCGCAGCAGCTCGCGTCTGGGGCGGCGTCGCTCGGAAACGCGCGCGGCAAGGTGCTCATCTGCCTCTTTCAGCGTGGCGCCGCCGACGCGCTGAACGTCGTCGTGCCGCACGGCGAGGCCGACTACTATCGGATGCGGCCGACGATCTCCGTCCCGCGTCCCACCCTCGCGACGCAGAACGCCGCTGTCGATCTCGACGGGTTCTTCGGGCTGCATCCTTCGCTTGCGGCGTTCAAGAAGCTGTGGACGCAGGGAATCCTCGCGCCGGTACACGCCGTGGGAAGTCCGAGCAGCACCCGCTCGCATTTCGACGCGCAGGATTACATGGAGAGCGGCACCCCCGACGTGAAAGGCACCCGCGACGGGTGGCTGAACCGCTATCTGGCCACGAGGCACACGTGCGAGGACTGCTCGCGCGAGCAGCCCGCTCGCGATGCGCTCTTCCGCGCGGTGGCCATGGCGCCGCAAACGCCGAGGATCCTGATGGGACCCGCGCCTGCGATCGCGATGAATTCGATCCAGGAGTTCACGATCCGCGCGAACGCCGCCACCTCGGCGAAGGTCGAGGCGATATACGGCACGGGTCAGGCGGATCTGGTGCACGCCGCCGGCGGCGAGATGATCGAAGCGATGAAGATCCTGCGCGCCGCCAATCCCACGAAGTACGAGCCCCGCGATAGCGCGCAGTACCCGCGCTCTCCGTTCGGCCAGCGACTGCGTCAGATCGCGCAGCTGATCAGGGCGGATGTGGGGCTGGAGATTGCCTTCGCGGACATGGGCGGCTGGGACACGCACGTGAACCAGGGCGGCGCAACGGGCCAATTGGCCAACCGCCTGACGGATTTCGCCCAGTCGGTCGATGCGCTGGTGACCGACCTGGGAGACCGGATGGCGGACGTCGTGATTCTCACGATGTCGGAGTTCGGCCGCACGGCTCGACAGAACGGGAGCGGCGGCACCGACCACGGCCACGCCGGATGCCTGTTCGTGATCGGCGGCTCAGTGAAGGGCGGCAAGGTGCACGGGAAGTGGCCTGGGCTGGCGCCGGAACAGCTCAACGAAGGACGCGATCTGGCGCTGACGACGGACTTCAGGTCGGTGTTCGGCGAGATCGTGCGGAAGCACTTGGGCGCCCGTGAGCTCGACCGTGTGTTTCCGGATTTCTCGCCGGTCGAGATCGGGCTGCTTTAAGCGGCGTTGGACTAGAAGCGCAGGATGCGCCTCAGTCTCCGCCCCAGCTGGTCCAGCCAGTCCGCATCCGGCCTGCCGCCGCGATAGATCGCGCCGTCGTCCGCGATGATCTCGGGTTCGGGATACGTGTGCAGCTCGCAGGGAATCTGGGGCGCCATCGTCGACCCGTCCGCCTTGATCTTGTACCAGTCGCGCACGCGCCGCGGGCACCATTCGGTGGCCAGCGCTCCCGTCTCCGGGTCGATGATCGCGGACACCATGCCGTCGGGGATCGTCCAGTCGCTGCCGCCCCCGCGCTCACGCCATCCGGCCTGGTAGAAATCCGCCCACGCGGGAGCCGCGAAACGGCCGCCCGCCGCGCGATCGGCGATCGGCGTCGGCTGGTCGTACCCGAACCAGACGCCCGCGACGAGCGATGGGGTGTATCCGATGAACCAGACGTCGGCACCGTTGTTCGTGGTGCCCGTCTTCCCGGCGACGGGACCGTCAATGCCCTGGTCGCGGATCACGCGCCCAGTACCGTAGTCGACGACGCCACGCAGCATCGACGTGATCATGTAGGCGTCGCGCGGATCCATCGCGGGCGCGCGCTCCACCTCCTGGCTCCACAGCACCTTGCCGTCCGGCGCTTCGATGCGCGTCACGAGACGCGGCTGCACACGCACTCCGCCGTTCCCGAAGGGCGCGTATGCGGTCACGAGCTCCAGCGGCGTGACCTCGAGCGCGCCCAGGGCGATGGACGGATGCGGCTGCAGGTCACTCATGATCCCGTTGCGACGCGCCGCCGCGATGACGTTCTGTTCGCCCACGACCCGGCTGATCCGGACCGTGGCCGCATTGGCGGACAGCATGAGCGCGCGGCGGACGGTGGTCGTGCCCTGGTAGCTCTCGTCGTAGTTCGCGGGGATCCACGACTTGTTGCCGATCATGACTTCGACCGGCTCGTCGTCGACGACGGTACCCGGTGAAATCCCGTATGCCAGCGCGGCCGCGTACACGAACGGCTTGAAGGCCGATCCGGGCTGGCGCTTGGCGTTCGTGGCGCGCACAAAACCGCCGCGGCGGGCGCGCCGTCCACCCACCAGCGCGCGGATGTCCCCCGTGTGGGGATCCATCGCCACCAAGGCGCCCTGGAGCCGCTGGCCTCGTCCCCAACCCTGGCGCTGAATGGACGCCGCATGATTTGCGATGGCGCGATCCGCCGCCTGCTGGGCGCGCGCGTCGATCGTGGTGTGGACGAAGACGTCGCCCTCTTTGAGGGCGTCGGGAAGTACGCTGTCCACGAACGCGCGGATCGCGTCGATGGAGCCGTACTGGTCGTACTGCGACGGCCGCCACTCATTCTCGGCGACCCGGATCGGCACGTTGGAGGAGCGCTCGCGGTTCTTCTCGTCGATGTATCCCTGCTCGTGCATCAGGCGGAGCACGAGATTGCGGCGCTCCAGCGCCCGCCTGGGATGATCGCGCGGCGTGTAGTACGACGGCGCCTTGGGCAGTGCCGCGATCAGCGCGGCTTCCGACAACACGACCTTGTCGATGCTCTTGCCGAACAGATCCCGGCTCGCTGCCTCGACACCGTACACGCCGTTGCCGAGGTAGATGACGTTCATGTAGTGCTCGAGGATCTGATCCTTGGTCAGCTCTTTCTCGAGCAGTCGGGCGAAGCGCAGCTCGAGCAGCTTGCGGCGCAGGGACCGGCCGTTGTAGCGGTGGTTGAGAAAGCTGTTCCGCGCCACCTGCATGGTGATGGTGCTGAAACCTTCGCGGACGCCCATTGCCGTGATGTTGCGCACGACGGAACGCGCGACGCCGCGCCAATCTATACCGTGATGATCGTAGAACCGGCGGTCCTCGGTCGCGATGAAGGCCTGCACGACGTGCCTGGGAACGCGGTCGAGCGGGACGTTCATGCGCCTGACGATCGCGACGTTCCCGATCTGCCGCCCATTGCGGTCGAAGATCCGTCCGCCTTCGCTGGGAGCGTATGCCCGGATCTCGGCGCGGCTCGGGCAACCCTCGAATCCGCAGGTCAGCAGCCAGGCATTCAGGGCGACGATGCCCACGAGCGAAAGTCCAAGAAGCGAAACCTTCCACCAGTCCCGTTTGATCCAGACGCGCGCGGGCTGGGTCGCGGGAGCGCGGAGGCGCTGGCGCAGGATGTGAATTCGCTCTGGTAACGACATGCTCTCGTCTGCGTCTAGAACCAGGGACGTGTCGACCACAACAGCGACAATTCGTCCACCGGCTCATTCATATGGTAGATGTTAGATACGCCGAACGCGGCCGTAGGTTGCATATACATCGGGTTGTATCTGCAATGATGATGCGGGGCTGCTTTCTCCTTCCTGTGCTCGCTTTGACTGCCTGCGGGCGCGGGGAAACCCGCGAGCCGGTTATCGAGTCCGCCGCGGGGCGCCTCGCGCCGGCCAGCGCCGCCGCGCCTACTCCGATCACTACGCGCTACGACAGCCTGGGTGACAGACGCGGCAGGATCCCGATTCTCGAGTATCACGTGATCGGGGATTCGTCGACGAACATGTTCGTCATCGAGAAGGACCTGTTCCGGAAGAACCTCCAGATGCTGTACGACCGCGGGTACCGCCCGATCACCGTGGCGCAGCTGCTTGACAAGGACTTCAGCGCAGTGCCCGTGGGGATGTCACCCGTGGTGTTCACTTTCGACGACGCCTCGCCGGAGCAGTTCTCGTACATCGAGCGCAACGGCCAGCTCGAGATCGATCCTGAGAGCGCGCTGGGAATCTGGCTGGACTTCGCCGAGAAGCATCCGGACTGGAAGGGCAAGGCGACCTTCTGTCTGCTGCCGGCGGCGGAGGTGGGGCACGCGTTCTTCGGCGACAAGGAGAAGTGGCGCGGGCAGAAAGCCGAGTGGCGCTTTCCCAAGGTGAAGTGGCTGGCCGACAACGGATTCGAGCTGTGCAACCACACGTTGTGGCATGCGCAGCTGAGCAAGTATCCAGATGCGTTCGTGCAGGAGCAGATCGCGCGGGGGCAGCTGGCGATCGACAGCGTGGTGCCCGGCTACAACGTGCGCACCTTCGCGCTGCCGCAGGGGCTGTGGCCGAAGAACCGCGCGCTGGCGTGGCGCGGCTCGTGGACGGATCCGCATACGAAGAAGACGACGACCTACGAGTATGACACCGTGCTCGAGGTGTCGGGTGGACCGAATCGCAGTCCGTTCGATCCCGAGTTCGATCGCACGAAGCTGAAGCGCGTGATCGTGTTCGGCGATGCGCTGGAGAAGACGCTCGATCAGCTGGACAGATCGAAGACGCGCTTCGTATGGGATGGCGGAGGGGTGGCGTCGAAGCAGTAGCCTAGAGCGCATCTCACAAATAGCGAGAG
>JBOHTL010000598.1:0-3654 GCA_050733735.1 Gemmatimonadaceae bacterium | reverse complement strand
GCTCCCGCTCCCCCCCCCCTGCGCGCTGGGTCGCAGCGATTCGACCAGCTCGAGATTGCGCCGCGTCATCTCGTCCAGTGGCAGGACGCCCTCCGGCCGCTCGACGATCGGACGCGCGAGCGAGACGCCAGCGGGCTGCAGCTCCTTCAGATAGCGCAGCAGTGCGCCCGCGGCCCCGATGGCCAGCGTGTCGTCGCTGCCGAGTCCGAGCCCGTCGAGACTCAGCACGCCGTAATGGCGCGTGAGGTCCTCGCGGGCGAGCTCGGGGTCGAATTCCCACTGCTCGCGCTGGGTGATGAGCGCGCCAGTGGGGAGTGGGAAGTGGGAAGTGGGCAGTGGGTCTCCGGTCAGAACAATCTCTCGGGGCCCAAGTCGCGCCAGCAGCGGCTCGAGCTCCGCGGCCGCAACGACGGCAAGTCGGAGGTCGCCGGTAGAGATGTCCGCGGCTGCCAGACCCCATTTCCCACCGCTCCCTTCCCCGATCCCTCCCGCTGTCCCGCTTCCCTTGTGCCCTGTCCCCGGGACAAGTGCCGCGACGTAGTTGTTCCTCGCCCCCTCCAGCAGATCGTCCGCGATTGCCACGCCTGGCGTCACCGTCTCGATCACTTCGCGGCGCACGATCCCCTTGGCGACTTTCGGGTCCTCCACCTGCTCGCAGATCGCGACGCGAAAGCCCTGCTGCACGAGCCGTCGGACGTAGTCCGCGGCCGCCTTCACCGGCACGCCGGCGAGCGGGACTTCAGCGGCCGCGCCGTTGTTGCGCGTGGTGAGCGTAAGTCCGAGCGCGCGCGACGCGGTCTCCGCGTCGTCGTAGAACATCTCGTAGAACTCGCCCATGCGGAAAAACAGGATCGCGTCCTGATGCCGCGACTTGATATCGCGATACTGCTGCATGAGCGGGGTCGCTGACATCGGACGCGGCTGTGTGATCAACGTCCGCCGACCACCGCGATGAATCCGAAATGCCCATGCGACTTGAGCGTCGCCAGCGCCTTTGCCGCTTCGGCGCGCGTCGCGTATCTGCCAATGCGGACGCGATATGGTGCTGTCTCGCCATCGACGCGGGCGTCGAGCCCACGCTCGACGAGAATCTTCACGACGCGCTGCGCCGCTTCCTCGGACGCGTAGGCCGCGATCTGTACACTGTAGAACGACCGTCGCGACTGCGCCGCTTTTGGCGTAGTTACCGGCGTCGTTACCGGCGTCGTTACCGGCGTCGTTACTGGCGTCGTTACTGGCGTCGTCACCGGCGCAGTTACCGGCGCAGTCACCGGCGCAGTCACCGGCGTTGCGGCCTCGGCGTACATCGCGCACCTGGGCGCATAGAACTCCAGCTGGTTGCGCAGCTCGAAGTTCTCGCGCGGCACTGCTGCCCTGCCCTGGCGCAGCGCTTCGCAGGCGCGTGCTTCCTGCGACGGCCCCCCCCCCTGCTCGAAGAGCAGACGCACCAGCGAAACAGCCACGCGCGGACGCGCGGAACTGTTCGCGAAGTTCAGCATGAAGCGCTGCAGGTATTCGCTGGCACCGCGGCGGTCGCCGCGCGCCTGGAGCAGATTCGCGAGCTGGAGCATCGCGTCTTCCGCGCGCGGCGCGAGCGGCGTCTCGATGAGCAGGCGCCGATAGTCGCGCTCCGCCTCGGCGGCATTCGGCGCCAGCGAGGCGCGCGTGTACAGCGCTTCCCCGTAAATCGGGTTCTGCGGTGTGGACGCCGTCAGCACCGAATCGATCAGCGCCCGGCCGTCCGCCGTTTTCCCGGCGCTCGCCAGTTCACGGGCGCGCTCGAGCACGGATTCGCCCGGGATGTGCGCGGTGTCGGACTGCGCGCTGGCGGTGCTCGCGCCGGCGAGGGCGACGCACAGCATGAACATCGTGAGTCCTGCGGAGTTTCTCATGTCACGCAGCGGTGCGATGCGCGGCGCCGCCGCACATGGAAAGAATGGCGGTTGCCATGACCTGCTCCTCGGAAGAAACGCGGCTTTGCTTCAGCGCGACATCCGCCTGGAGCAACACCTCCAGCGCATGATCGAGCTCGGCGACGGACCACCTGGGCGCAGCACGTACCCAGACGCTGGTGGCTTCACCCCACGTGCGGCCGACGAGATTGGAGGAACCCGCTTTCAGAATCTGGAAATAGTCGGATGTGGAACGCGCGCCGCGGGCCTTGCCGAGCGCCAGCGCGAGCATCTGCGTCGTCAATGTCATGACGACGAAGACGGCTGTTGTTTTCGGATGCTGCAGCACGCCGGCGAGCGCGGTCAGCGCGCGTGCCACATCGCGCAGCGCCACGGCGTCGAGCAGGTTCCCCAGCGTCTCCTCTCTGCGAACACCGACCACAGCGGCCACGGCCTCTTCGTCGATCTCGTTCGATCCGGCGTAGGCGATCAGCTTGTCGATCTCTGTCGCGAGGTGCGACAGGTCGGCTCCGACGGCGTTCTGAAGCAGGGAAGTGGCCTCGGCCGTGATGCGGGCACCGAGTTTCTCCACCCGAGTGGCGATCCATTTCGGCACCTGCGCGCCGGTGAGCGGCTCGAACTCCACCGCGGTGGCCAGTTGCGTGAGCGACTTGTCCGCTTTCGCGTCCGCGGGGGCGGTGAGCAGCAGAAGGAGGTCGGCCGCTGGTGCGTTGAGGTAGTGGTCGAGCGCCATGCGCGCGTCCTTGCGCAGTCCGGTGACGTCGCGAATGACCACGACGCGGCGCTCCGCCATCATGGGCGGCATGGCGAGCAGGGAAGCCAGCGTCTCTCCGCTCAGCTCGGCGCCCTTGCGCTGGTCGAGGTTGAAATCCCGCGTGGACGGATCGACGGCGTGGTCGATCACGTAGCGAATGGCGTCGTCCTTTCTGAATTCCTCTTCGCCGTGCAGGTAGTAGGCGGGATCGAACTGCTTTTTCTGCACGGCATTCTGGAGCGCCTTCATGGCTCCAATTTAGCGCTCGCTCGCCAACTCCGCGGCTACGAATTGCACCTGCGCCTGACTCGCGAGCATGATCGCGGGCCACACCGACATTCCCGTCGGAACGGCAGCCACCATCGCCGGAGTGGCCACCTGGATCGCCTGGGACTGCGGCATCGTCGCGACGACGGGAGCCATCGTGATCTCGACGGGCTCGGAGCGGCGCACGAGATCGGTCGCGACGAACGTCACGAGCGCGATACCCGCCGCGATCGCTCCGAACGCGCGCACCGAGAACCGCATCGGCTGAGGAACGGCGACGGGCTCCATCGCGACCGCGCGAAGCCGCGCATCGAGTCGCGCGCGGAAATCGGCGGACGGCTCGATCGTGGGAAGATTGCGAACGACCAGCAGGCTGCGCCGGATCCGCGTGTCGTGCCGCGCGCATGCGGGGCAGTCGCGCAAATGCTCGCGCATTTCCGTCTCATCGTGCGCGGAGCACATCAGGTCGACAAAAGGGGCGTGTCGGTCGCGAAACTCTCTACAGTCCATTTCCGGTCCGTTTGCTCTGGGGCTCCGTACCCCGGCCGCGAGCGAGGGGTTCCGAAACGGAAGGTCAAAATGAGCACACGGATGGTTAACGGACAAGCACGAGGTTGAGGTGCGTCACACGCGCTCGTGTACGGTTTTGCATACACTCATGAACAACCATTGGCTTTGTCTCGCACTTCACAATCGCGTTCACGCACCACTCCGCCTCAT
>JBOHTL010000597.1:0-3421 GCA_050733735.1 Gemmatimonadaceae bacterium | reverse complement strand
GGCTGATGAGACGCGAGACGACGAGCGCGATGTACATGATACCCGCGAAGGACTCGAGCATCACGAGGGCGCGAGCCATTGGCTGCGCCGGCAGAATGTCGCTCAGTCCAACACTCGAAAGCACCATCACGCTGAGATAAAGCAGCTCGGTCCACGTCCTCGGCGGCTGCCCCTCTCCACCACCGAAGCTCCCGGGAACGACCGCCTGGCACACCACAAAAGCGTACGCGAACGCCCAGGCCAGCAGCGTGAACGTAGCCCCGGCGGCAAAGAGCTCGTCCGTCATCACGACCCAGTCCTGCAGCATGTACGCGATCAGGCTGCCGGCGGCATAGAAGTAGAACGCCGCCTCCAGAGCCGCCGCCGCGATCATCAACCCCGGTGTCGGCGAGATCGCCGTGATGATCGAAAGCACGACGACCGGAAGCGCGAGCAGCAGCCCGAGCCAGGTGAGCCAGGGGCTGCGCCGCACCACCCACAGCGCCAGGCCGAGCACGAGCAGCCCGAACGCGCCGAACAGCGCACGGCCGCGAGGCGTGCCCTCCATCAGCGGGTACAGCACGACGCCGACGAGCTGCACGAGCAGCAGACCGGCGGATGGATTCCGTCTGACGAACTCCCACGAGAAGACGCGCGTCAGCACGGCACAACCCGCGTCGGCGCTCCAGGGTCACACGACCTCAGCATTCGATCGTAAACATTTGCTAATGTGGTTGCTTGGCACCGCTGGCCCGTCGTTGACGCTTTCAGCAGGGCCCATCATGAAGCACGGAACGTATACCGCCGGCGCTTTCTAAGGGCGCTTTCTAAGGGGCGCAGCCTAACGTCGAGAAAATGTAAAGGTAGGCGCGGGCAGCGACACGTACACGCCGACGCCGTTGTGCATGGGCGCAATGCCGAAGCGAACCGGCAGGTCGACGCGGTGCCATTGCGGCGGCGTCAGCGTGTGACCGATCAGCATGCCGATGGCGCCGAAGGTCAGCACCACGCTCGAGAAGACTGACGTCATCTCCTCGTCCTCGTCGTCGTCATCGTGGTGCTCGCGCTCGTGCTCCTGGCGCTCGAGGTTCTCACATGCCTGCGGCGCCTTGAGGCACCAGTTGATGTACAGCGCCGCACCCGAAGCTGCGCCGATCACGGCGAGCGTTTTGGCAAGCGCCGTCCCGCGATGGTAGACCGCGAGCTCACCCACATCACGCAACGGAACCGACGCCGTGTCTCCCATGCCGCGGTCGACCACGATCGTGTCGTCGCGGACCTCGGCGACCCGACCGATGATCTGGGCGTCGGAACTGTTGACGCGAACGCGCGCCCCCATCCTGACGCGGGCGTCGAGCTGACTCCACGCGACGTTGTGAGCGCTACAGAGAAGGACAACCAGCAGCGTTGGAATGCGCATCCGAGGCTCCGACTGGTTCGCGCTGGCTATGGGCGAGTGTGGTGCCAGAGTGCCGGACATCGCTCATGTGGTGGCGCCGCTTGTACTTCCGGCCGGATGTGCCGTGCGCGCCGACGCAGCGTTGTCCACCCCGGATGACGGATACTGTGTCGTCCCTACCCGTCTACGCGATGCTCTACGAGGACTTCGTGGCGCCGGCCGTCGTCCAGCAGCCGGATGGTCCCGTCGGGCCGGTCCTCGCCGTCCACCAGCACTCTGCCCCGTCCAGCTTCTGCGTTGGTGCGCCGCACGGTAATGACGTAGGTGCTTTCACCGCAGCGATACTCGATGGTGTACTCCGGCCACCCGCGCGGCACGGCCGGTGTCACGCGCAGCGTATCGCCGGTTTTCGTGAAGCCTAGGATGGTCTCCAGGCCTACGCGGTACAGCCAGCTCGCCGAGCCGGTATACCACGTCCAGCCTCCGCGTCCAAGCTGGCCCTCAGCCGTATAGACGTCTGCCGCGACGACGTACGGTTCCACCTTGTAGGTCTCGACCTCGGCGGCATCGCGCGCATGCATCAGCGGGTTGATCATCTGGTACAGCTCGAAGGCGCGGTCGCCGTCGCCGAGCAGCGCGGTGGCCTGCACCGCCCAGAGCGCGGCGTGCGTGTACTGTGCGCCGTTTTCGCGCACACCCGGGAGATATCCCTTGATGTAGCCGGGATCCTTCGGCGTCATGTCGAAGGGCGGAGTGAGGAGCGCGATCAGGCGGGCGTCGTCGCGCACGAGATGCTTCTCGAGTGAGCCCATCGCCGTTCTCTGCCGCTCCGCGTTCCCCGCGTCCGAGATGACGCTCCAGCTCTGGGCGATGGAGTCGATGCGGCATTCTTCACTGCTCGCGGAGCCGAGTGGCGTGCCGTCGTCGAAGTACGCACGACGATACCACTCGCCATCCCAGCCGTGCTCCTCTGCGGCCGCCACATACCGATCCGCGCGGTCCCGCAGCTCCTGCGCCGTGTGCGCATCGCCACGGCTCTCCACCAGCGGGGCGAACGAGCGAAGTG
Organism: Gemmatimonadaceae bacterium; assembly: GCA_050733735.1. Taxonomy (GTDB): domain Bacteria; phylum Gemmatimonadota; class Gemmatimonadetes; order Gemmatimonadales; family Gemmatimonadaceae; genus DASPMP01. Next base: position 977 of record JBOHTL010000597.1, on the reverse strand, counting down.
TCGTGATCAGGAACCAGGCGAGCCAGACGCTCTCGCCTTTTCCCTCGACTCCCACCCGGCTCATGCCGTCGTTCCAGTCGCCGATGCCGATGAGCGGCAGACCGTGCACTCCCTCGGTGCACGCCTTTCTCAGCGCGAGCACACAATGCTCGTACACGGTCGCTTCGCTCCCGGCCGGCTGCGGCAAGTCGTACAGCTCGTGCTGGTCCGGTCGCAGCAGCGGCATCGCGATGAAGGGTGCCTGCTCGTCCAGGATCGTCGCGTCGCCGGTGACGCGCACGTAGTGCTCCGCCACGAACGGGAGCCACGCGAGGTCGTCGGAGAACCGTGTGCGCACGCCGCGGCCGTCCGGCGGATGCCACCAGTGCTGGACGTCCCCTTCCACGAACTGACGTCCCGCGGCGCGCAGAATGTGCGCGCGCGCCACCGCCGGCTCGGCGTACAGGAACGCCATGACGTCCTGCAGCTGATCGCGGAATCCGAACGCGCCGCTGCTCTGGTACATGGCCGCGCGTCCCCACATCCGGCAGGAGAGCGCCTGATACAGCGCCCAGCGGTTGATCATCGCGTCGAACGCCGGCTCGGGAGTTCTCACGGTCACCACCGACAGCCGCTGTCTCCATTCCGCGACGCTCTGATCCAGCGCGGCCGACGCGCGGGCGGGATCACGGTACGTCGCCAGCAGCGCTCGCGCCTCCTCCTCGGAATCGCCGGCGCCGAGCAGGATCGCGATGTCGCGCGTCTCCCCGGGGCGCAGGGCCAGCTCGCATCGCAGCGCGGCGCACGGGTCGTTGCCGGCCAGCGTGTTTCCGGACAGCGGGGTAGCGTCGCGCAGCGCGGCGGGATCGTCGAGGGAGCCGTTGCGCCCGAGAAACTCGCGGCGGCTTGCGGTGAACGAGACGACAGGCTCACTCAGCGCGGCGAATGCACGGAGGTGCGCGAAGGCAGGATTGAAGCAATTCCACGCGAGCACCGCG
>JBOHTL010000596.1:0-4866 GCA_050733735.1 Gemmatimonadaceae bacterium | reverse complement strand
GCGGATCCGGAGACTGGGACGGGAGGCCGGCGCTAGATGGACCGCGGCTACGAGCAGCTCGTACTACTGGCGCTGTTTCTCCTGGCAGCGCTGGCGGACTGGTTGGTGCGATGGCTCAAGAGGAAGGGGCACGAGACCACGCCGACCGACGACGTGTCGTCGGTCGATGCGGAGATCGCCGCGGAGCGCGAATGGCTGGAAGCGCGCCTGGACGAGGAATCGCGCATGGGCGAGGAAGCGCGAGTGAAAGAAGAAGTGCGTGTCGAAGAAGCGCCTGCACCGGTGAGGACTCCAGCGACAGAGGAGATCATTGTTCGCCTCCCTGTGCGGGCGGTCCCTTCGGCACAGATCGTTCGGCGACCTCGGAATGCGCGCGTGCGGCGGCTGCGGGGCGATCCGGAGGGCGTGCGCCAGGCGATCGTGGCGATGGAGGTGCTCGGTCGATGTCGTGGCCTGGAACCGCGCGACTGAACCGCTCACCGGCGCGAAGCGCCGCCGAGCACCCGTTAGTCACTACGCAGAGACTCTATCGGATCCACGGCGCTGGCACGTCGCGCCGGCATGTAGCTCGCCAGCATTCCGACCGCGAGCATCATCACCGACATGCCCACGAAGACCAGCGGGTCCACCGCGTTCACGCCATACAGCAGCGTGCCGAGTAGTCGCGTCGATGCGAATGCGGCGCCGATGCCGAGTGCCACACCGATGAGCACGACGCGCGCGCCCTGAGACACCACCAGGCGTCGTACCGCGCCCGCGGTGGCGCCGAGCGCCATCCGCACGCCGATCTCGCGCGTCCGTTCGGCGACGACATATGAAAGCACGCCGTACAGACCGATCGCGCCGAGCAGCAGCGCCAGACCGGACACGACGGCGAGCGTCAGCATCGTGAAGGAGAGCTGGATCATGGAGCGACGCGCCAGGAACTCCATGGTGTACTCGCGGTACACGGGCGCCTCCGGCGCGATCTGCCGCACCAGCTCGCGCACCTCGCGCTGCAGCTGGTCCGCGCGCGGCGAGTTCACGACGTACGCGGGCGATCCCATCCCCCACGCTCGCGCCTCCGGACCGGTCAGCGGGAGGTACATCACCGCCTCACTATCCTCACGCCAGTCGTTCTGCTTCACATCATCGACGACTCCGACGACCGTGAACGGGATCAGGATGTTGTTGGGTCGCACCCAGCGCAGGCGCTGCCCGACCGCGCTCTCACCCGGCCACAACTTGTCGGCGACGGACTTGCTGACGATGACGTTGGCGTTCGGCGTGATCGCTTCCGCGTTCGTGAACGTGCGTCCCGCCCGCAGGTCGATCCCCATGACACGGAAGTAATCGCCCCCGGTGAAGTTGACGTCGATCAACGCGCCCCCCCCTTCGGCGGTCATGCCGTCCGTGAGGAACCGGCCGCCGCCCGTTCCTTCGTCGAGCGGAAGGTTGTTCACCACGCCCACGCCCTGCACGCCGGGAAGCGCGCGCAGCATGTCCATGAAGGTGAGATGCATCTGACCCAGTGACGGACCGTCGCGAAGGCCCGGCTGATCCGGCGCGAACTGGAATGTGTAGATGTTCTCGATCTCGTATCCCGGATCCACGTTGCGCAGGCGGTTGAAGCTCTGAACGAGCAGCGCGGAGCCGATCAGCAGGACGAGGGCCAGCGCCGTCTGTCCGACGACCAGCAGATCGCGTCCCCAGTGGCGTCCACCGGTTGATCCCCGCCCGCCTTCGCGCAGCCGCACGAGATCCGGGGACGATGCGCGCATCGCGGGCACGATCCCGCACGCGAGGGCCGTGAAGATGACGAGCACGAAGGCCGCCGCGATCGTGGCGAGATCCAGCCCTGCCAGCGCCAGGCGCGGAATCTCTTCCGGCGCGGCGTTGATGAAGAGCGGCAGTGTCACCCGCGCGAGCACGACGGCGAGCGCTCCGGCGACGAGCGCGATCGTGAATGCCTCGGCCATCTGGAGACGGACGAGCTGCGCCCGCGAGGCGCCGATGGCACGCCGCACGGCCATGTCACGGCGGCGTGCTTCAGCGCGCACCAGGAACAGGTTCGCCACGTTGGCGCAGGCGATCAGGAGCACCACCGCCACCGCACCGAGGAGAACCCACAGCGAGGTGCGCAGCACGGGCCCGACGAGACGTTCGAGCACCGGATCCACGAGCGCGCGATGTTGCGCGATGATGCGCGCATAACCCGGCGAGCCGCCGAAACGGCCGGGCAGCTCCCTGGACAACCGCGTCAGATCCGATGCGAACTGCTCGGTGGTGACGCCGTCCTTCATGCGCGCGATCATCGCCATGCCGAAGTTGCCGGGCCGCACGTCCTCGAGATTCACGGACGTAGCGACCCAGAGCTGTGTGTCCTCGTCGGGGAAGGCAAAGTCGGGGGGCATGATGCCGACGATCTGCTTCATGCTGTCCGACACGAAGTACGATTTGCCGATCACCGACGGGTCGCGGCCGAACCAGTTGGTCCAGAGCTGGTCGCTGATCACCACGACGTCGTCGCCGTCTTCAGGAACCGGAAGGCGCCCGAGCGCCGGACGCACGCCGAGCGTGGCGTACATGTCGATCGTGGGCCACGACATCGGAATCCGCTCGACGCGATCGTCGGTCCGGAAGGTGGACGTGCCGCCCTGAAAAACAAAAACGCCGTCGTGGAGCTTCGACTGCTCCTTGTAGTGGAGGTAGAACTCGAGTCCAGGCCCGAACCGCTCGGGAAGGTCGGAACCGGGAGCCGTGCCGGAGACCGCGACGAGTCGGTCAGCGTTCGGGAAGGGGAGCGGCTCGATCAGCACGGTGTTGACGACGCTGAACATCCCGGTCACCGCGCCGATCGCGAGCGCGAGGGTGACCACCGACGTGACCAGGAACCCGGGAGTCCGCAGCAGCGAACGCCAGGCGTGCTTCATGTCGCGAAGCATGTCCTGCACGGACGCGAAGCGCTGTCCATGGTAGAAGCGGTCTTCGGCAACGCCGACATTGCCGAACCGCCGCCGCGCGGCGCGATCGGCGTCTTCGGCCGACATGCCCTGCGCCCGGAGTCGCTCGGCCTCGAGCTCGATGTGGGACTTGATCTCGTCTTCGAAGTCGCGCTGTGAGCGGCGTCCGAGCATCAGGCTTTCTCCGGTGTGGGGCCCGGTTCCATGACCCGGGCAATGGACTCTACGAGACGGTTCCAGCGTCCGGTTTCGACCGTGAACTGTTTTCTCCCGACGACGGTCAGCGCGTAGAAGCGCGCGCGGCGGTTGTTCTCGGACGTGCCCCACGATCCCTTGATCCAGCGGCGCTGCTCGAGGCGCTGGAGGGCGGGGTACAGCGATCCATGGTCGACGAGGAGCGTATCTCCGGATCGTGCCTGAATGGCCATCGCGATGCCGTGGCCGTGATGCTGGCCGAGGGCAAGGATGCGCAGGACGAGAAGATCGAGCGTTCCCTGGAGCAGGGAATCGCGTGTCGGTTCGGCGGCTTTGGTCGGCATTCTACCAGACGATTGTGGGCGTCTGGTAGGATGTCAACTGGAGCGTCGCGCGTGTGGGACGAGTCGGCGCGCATGCGTGATGAGCTGGTCGCGCCGAGCATTTCGCACCAGGCTACTCTCGCGGTTCGGCGGAGACCATTATATAGCAACGATCACTTCTTTCCCGGGACCCATGTCAGCATCTCGTCGCGACTTCGTGAAGTCCGCAGCCGCTGCCGCCGCACTCACGGCGATCGGCAGGCGCGCGGAAGCTCTCGTCACCACGGCAGAGGTACTGCCGCACGCGCGCGGTCGCGCCGAAGACTTCAAGGAGCTGGCGATGCGCGCGGTGGACGCCGCGCGCTCGGCCGGCGCGCAGTACGCCGACGCGCGCATCGCGCGCTACCGCTCGCAATTCGTGTCCACGCGCGAGCGTCGCGTGCAGGGGCTCGCCGACAACGAGACCGAGGGCGTGGGGATCCGCGCGCTCGTCAACGGCGCCTGGGGATTCGCGGCGACCGCCGCGCTCACACCCGACGCCGTGGCGGCGACGGCGCGGCAGGCAGTGGAGCAGGCGAAGGCCAACCGCGCCGCGCTCGCGCGTCCCATCGAGCTCGCGCCATATGGCGCCGCCCAGACGGGCACGTGGAAGTCGCCGATCAAGACCGACCCATTTACCATCCCGATCGCGCAAAAGGCCGAGATTCTCCTCGCGGCCAATGCCGCGGCGACGGGCGTTCGTGGCGTACGGTTCGCCAGCTCCGGCGTCAGCTTTCTGCGCGAGGAGAAGTGGTTCGCCAACAGCGAAGGGTCGTACACCGAACAGGTGCTGTACCGCTGCTCGCCGAACATGAACGTCACGGCGGTCGCGCCGGACAACTCGGACTTCCAGTCGCGCAACTCCACGGAGATCTCTCCGCGCGGACTTGGCTACGAGTACTTCGTCGACTCAGACCTCCCGGGCAAGGCACCGGGCTGGGCGAACGAAGCGGTGCAGAAGCTCTCGGCGAAACCAGTGGAAGTGGGCCGCTACGATCTCATCCTCCATCCAACGCACCTCTGGCTCACGATTCACGAATCCATCGCGCATCCCACGGAGCTCGATCGCGCCCTCGGCTTCGAGGCCAACTACGCGGGCACGAGCTTCGTCGCGCCGCCGGAGAAGGTGCTGGGCACGCTCAAGTACGGCTCGAACCTCATGAACATCCAGGCGGACCGGAACCAGGTGGGCTCACTCTCCGCATGCGGTTGGGACGACGAAGGCATCGTCCCCGAGACGTACGACATCATCAAGGACGGCGTCTTCGTGGATTATCAGACGACCCGCGAACAGGCGCCGTACCTCGAGTGGTACTACAGGAAGATCGGCAAACCGGTCAAGTCGCACGGCAACTCGTACGCGCAGT
>JBOHTL010000595.1:0-8948 GCA_050733735.1 Gemmatimonadaceae bacterium | reverse complement strand
GAGGCAGCTGGACACGATCTTCGAGACCTACCTCGGCGATCCCACCGCGTGGGAGCTGACGACGGCGGGCGCGTACATCCGTCGGCACGGTACGGGCCCATCAGCACAGGAATCTCTGTTGTCGACGCCGGACGCCGTCAGGATCTAGTTGGCGGAGCCTCCCAGACACGATTCGATGATCTCGCGCTGCGCGCGCTTCGGATCGTTGATGATCTCGTAGAACTTGTCGAAGTACTCCAGCGTCCTCTTGATGACGTCGGGCTTCATCGCCGAGTTCAGGGGATCCGTGTACAGCGCGTAGATCGCGTCCTTCCTGTCACGGAAGAGCTGGAACACCTTCTCGAAGTCTTCGGGCGGGGCACAGTACCCGCGCATGATCCGCTGCGTGATGTGTCGGATCTTCAGCACCGGATTCGGCTTCGCGTAGCGCGCATTCACGGCGCCGGACCAGTCGAAGTCGCGCGCCACGGGGATATGGAACGGGTCCTTGTACACCAGGACGACGTTGTGCAGCGCCCGGATCGAGAAGTCCGAGTTCGCCACGAAATACTGGAAGACGCCGAAGAGGGCGCTTTCGTAGGAGTCGAGATCTGCGGGTCCGGCTCCCTGGTCCTCGACCAGCCGCACGCCGACGCGCTCGGCGAACTCCTCGTCGATCTCCTGCAGGAAGCCGTAGCGCGTCAAGATCGTGTCGCCGTCCTCGGAATCGATGAACGTCACGCGCGCCAGTCGCACGGCGAAGGTGTAGGGCGTCAGGAGCTTCTGCACCCGGTAGATCTGATGCTCCTGAAGGACGTACTGCTCGTAGTCGTCCGCGTCGCGGCAGTGGAACGACAAGCGGACACGATCCATGCGCCCGAACAGCGTTCCGCGCGTGGAGTCTTTCGCGAAGTTGAGCATGAGCGGCGGAATCTGGCAGTTCTCCTTGCGCCACACACCGCGCGTCCGAACGCGCAGTGGCACCCGTCCGGCGCCGCTGCTGTCCGTGTACGTGATGTGCGCCTCCCGGTACTCCGTCTCGGTCTGCCGGTCGCGGCGCAGCTTGCCGAATGGCGCGTGGAGGGTGAACGAGACCACCGAGTCGCCCTCGAACACCCGCGGCGTGTTGTACGGCTTCTTGTCGGCGGGCCTGCCCTGCGGCTCCTGCGCGCTCGATGGAGCCGCTGCCGCGAGCAACACCCCGGCGCCCGCGCCGAGGATCCACCGCCGCGAGACGGCGTCGAGGATGATGTGGCTCATTTGATCTCCACTCCGATGACCTGTGATTTGGCGTTCAATGCGTTGAGGAAGTCCGACGAACGCGTGTCCTTCTTGAGTTGCACGGCGTATTCGATCACGTGGGTGCCGTCGGGTTCGTGCACCACTCCGCCGAGCCGCCAGCGCTTGAGAAAGTCGTCGAACAGCTCCTCGACGGCGATCCGGGAGGCTTCGGCATCGTATGTACGGAGACGCAGCAGGACGTCTCGCTGTTTCATTTCCTCTTCACCGGCCTCATCAGTCTCCATGCGGCGCCGGCGGCGCCATGCGCGATCGGCCACGAGCTCGAGCTGCTCGGCCGACATGTTCTCGAACAGCTCCTTGTCTACCGTGGCGACGAACGTTCCCGTCTGACGCATTCGCGCTCGCGTCTGCTCCAGCCGCTTTCTGGCCCTCTCTCCCTCGAAGGCGGTCGCCTTGCCGAAGTCGGTCCGCCAGAGCGCCAGGATGATGAGGTTGAAGACGACGGAGATGACGGCGGCGACGGGAAGCTGGACGGCGGCCGATAGTCCGAGCGCCGTCGCCAGGAAGATGTAGACGGCGTCCTTGCTGTCTTCGAGCGTGTTGCGGAAGCGCACGGCCGCGACGATGGCGCCGAGCCCGAACGCGAGGGCGAGCGAGTACTTCACCAGCACGACGACGCTGGCGACGAGCGGAGGAAGGACCATCAGCGTCTGCACGACGGACTGCTGGTACCCCTTCTTCTTCCGCGTCATGCCGTAGATCCAGGCGACGGGAAGCGCCAGCGCGACGGCTCCGATCATCGCCGACGCGACAGTCAGCGCGAGCAGGGACGGACTTACGGGAACATCGCCGGTCTGCTGGGGTGGCTGCGTGACGCCGGGAAAGGCCGGTCCGGCAAACAGCGCGTCCAGCGAGCCTTGCATCACCGCCTTGGCCTGCGGCAGACGCCACAGCAGTGTGCCGCCGGTGAACACCATGATGTAGTAGACGGCCGTGCGGATGATGACCCGACCGGCCGACTGCGGCTTGGGTGGAGGCGAAAGGGGGGGGGGTGTTGCGGGGGTGGGAACCACTGGACTCCAGTCGTTTGGGCGGGGGCGCGCCGACAGGCCGGCGACTGGACTACAATATTGTTCCGGCGCCTCCATCGCCATGTTTAGGGATGTCCTTCCCCGCCACCCGACCGAGCTCCCGGCCGCTCATGCCTTTTCGTCGCCCATACATCAAGGTTTTCTCTGCCGCCGTTGGCATTGCCCTCGCGTCCACGGTCGCATGCATGCGCGCGACGGCGACGGCTGAAGGCGCCCCGGTCGCAGGAATCCAGACTGCAGCGCCACCGACGCTGCTCGTGTTCATCACCGTCGATCAGCTGCGTGGTGACATGCTGGACCGGTATGCCCGCGACATGCGCTACGGCTACGCGCGGCTCATGCGGGGCGCCTGGTTCACCAGGGCGTACCACGATCATGCGATTACGGAAACGGCACCGGGGCACGCCACCACACTGTCCGGCAGGTTTCCGCGAAGCACGGGAATCGCATCGAACGCCGTCGGCGTCGTGGATCGGCAGTACCCGCTGCTGGTCGGGCGTCCGAACGAAGCGGGCGCTTCCCCGATGCGCTTTCAGGGAACGACGCTGTTCGACTGGCTGCATGCGAAAGACGCGCGTGCTCGCGCGCTGTCGGTATCGCGCAAGGATCGAGGCGCCATTCTTCCCATCGGCCGGGCAAAGCAGAACATCTACTGGTATTCGGCGACCGGCGCGTTCACCACGAGCAACTACTATCGGGATACGCTTCCACCGTGGGTGCGCGAGTTCAACGCCAGACGGATTCCGCACACATATGCGGGAACGCGGTGGGTCCTGGCGCGCGATTCATCCGTCTACACGGAACCGGACTCCGTCCCCGAAGAGAATGGGGGCCGCACGGTTTTTCCGCATCAGCTGCCGGCCGACACTGCTCGGGTCACCGGAGCGTTGGCCGGTGTGCCCTCGAGTGACTCGCTGATCGCGCTGTTCGCGCTCGAAGGCCTGACGCAGCTCGGGCTCGGCAATGACTCGCAGACCGACATTCTCGCGGTGTCGTTCTCCGCGACCGACGCCGTGGGTCACGCGTATGGCCCCGATTCGCGCGAGGCGCATGACAACCAGATCCGCCTGGACCACACGCTGGGCTGGTTTCTGGATTCTCTGTATCGGCTGCGCGATTCCAGCCGCGTGATCGTCGCCCTGACCGCCGATCATGGTGTTCAGCCCATCCCCGCTCTCGCGCGTCGTCGCGGGCAGGCGAAGCAGAACGAAGGTCTCATCGTCTCGCTCGAGCGACAGGTCGAGTTCGTGCGCGACGGACTTGCCGCGGCAGGAGTCGACAGCAACGCATTCCTGTACGATGGTGAGCTTGTCGGCATCGATCGGCAGGCCATCGAGCGCGCGCGTCTCGACGCCGATTCGATTCTGAACGCGTTTCGACAGACGGCGCTGCAGGTGCCAGGCGTAGCGCGCGTGGACCGCATTCGGGACATCCGTCGCGCGGACTTCGCGCTCGACCCCGTCGCGCGACGATGGAACCACCAGGTCCCTGAGAACTCCGCCGTCGAGCTGGTGATCACGCTGACGCCGTACAGCTACTGGTACAACGCCACGGCGACGCACGGTTCGCCGTATGATCTCGACGCCCACGTCCCGATCATCTTCTACGGCCCCGGCTTCCGGACAGGGCGATTCACCGAGTTCGCCCGCACGGTGGACATTGCGCCCACGCTGGCTGCCGTGCTCGGCGTCACGCCGCTGCAGAAGCTGGACGGCGTCGTGCTGATGAACGCGATTCAGCGCTGATCGCCATGGCGACGAGCGACCGTCTCGCGAAGCAGATCCTCGCCAAGGTTCTCGCGGATCGCGACGTCGCCACAGTCACCGCGGAGCTCTCACCGCGGCTTCCATCCGCCGAACCGCTGCCGCCTTCAGTGCCGGCGAAGGATGAGTACAGCCGCGAAGCGATGATGCGGCGGCGCGAGTTTCTCACGTCGCGCGGCTTCGACATCCTGCATCTGTCCGGCGAAGGACCCGAAATCGATCCGGCGTCGCTCGCCGGGAACATCGAATCGCTGGTCGGGTTCGCGCGCGTTCCGGTCGGCGTCATCGGTCCTCTGCGCGTCAACGGCTCCGTCGCGCACGGGGATTTCTACGTCCCGCTCGCGACGACCGAGGGTGCGCTCGTCGCGTCGTTCCAGCGCGGCGCACGCCTCATCAGTGAGGCGGGCGGAGCGACGTCAATCTGCCTCCACGAGATCGTGACGCGCGGTCCCGGGTTCGTGTTCGAGACGGCGCGCGGCGCCGGGCACTTTCTCGCGCACGTGCTCGACAGAATCGACGAGATCGGCGACATCGTCGCGCAGACGTCACGACACGCGAAGCTCCTCGAGCTGACCCCCTCCCTGGTGGGAAAAGAGGTATTCCTTCTTTTTCAGTTCTCGACGGGTGACGCAGCCGGGCAGAACATGGTGACGCTCGCGACCGAAGCGATCTGCAAGGAGCTGGTGAGCACATCGCCCGTGAAACCAGTGACCTGGTTCATCGAGGCGAATCTTTCGGGCGACAAGAAAGCCACGCACCTCGCCTTCCAGATGACGCGTGGCAAACGCGTCGTGTGCGATGTCGCGATCCCCGAGCCGTTGGTGAAGAAGTACCTGCACACCACGCCGCAGCAGATCAAGCGCTACTGGGAGGTCGCGATGTTGGGCGCGATGCAGAGCGGCTCGATCGGCATGCAGGGGCACGTCGCCAATGGGCTCACGGCGCTCTTTCTCGCGTGCGGGCAGGATGTCGCCTGCGTGTCGGAAGTGGCGGTCGGGATCACGCGATTCGACGTGAAGGACAACGGCGACCTGTATCTCTCGCTCACGCTTCCGACGGTCATCGTCGGTACGGTCGGCGGCGGCACGCACCTGCCCACGGCGCGAGAATGTCTGGCGATGCTCGGCTGCTCCGGCCCCGGGCGGGGACATGCTCGCAAGTTGGCGGAGATCTGCGGCGCGACGGCGCTGGCAGGCGAGCTCTCGATCGCGGGCGCGCTCGCGGCCGGCGAGTTCACCATGGCGCACGCGACCTTCGGACGGGCACCCGCCGGCAAAGCCAAGGGGAGCTCCGACACGACTTGAGCGCGGACCGGATCGAGTCGCGCGCGCGGTTCGACTACGTCCGCTACGCGAACGTCTGGGAAGACGCCGACGTGCTTTGCCAGGCGCTCCAGCCCTCGGCCGGGAAGCGGATTCTGTCCATCGCCTCCGGAGGCGACAACAGCTTCGCGCTCGCGGCCGACGGCGCCGAAGTGGTTGCAGTGGACCTCAGCCCCGCACAGCTCGCGATGGTCGAGCTCAAGCGCGCCGCGATTCGTGCGCTGGACCACGCCGCACTGCTCGGCTTTCTCGGTGTCCGCGACAACGATAGTCGACTGGCCACCTATCGGCAGCTCGCGCCCGCGCTCCCCGACGAGGCGCGCGCATTCTGGGAGGAGCGCCCCCAGGAGATTCGCGCTGGCATCGTGCACGCCGGCAAGTTCGAGCGGTACTTCGCCACGTTCCGCGATCGCGTCGTCCCGCTCATTCACTCCCGACGCGTGGTGCGCGAGCTGCTCGCGGACAAAGACCGACAGGCGCGCACCGCGTTCTACCGCGAGGTGTGGGACAACTGGCGCTGGCGTCTCATGTTCCGGTTCTTTTTCAGCCGCCGGGTCATGGGCCTGATGGGACGCGATCCCGAGTTCTTCCGGTACGTGCAAGGCAGCGTCGCCGAACGCATTCTCGAGAGGACCGAATACGCGTTCACCGTGCTGCCCACGCACAGCAATCCATACCTCAACTTGATTTTCACCGGCAGCTTCGGAACGACCCTCCCACGGTACCTCGATGCCGCCCGCTTCACGGCGGTGCGCGCCGGACTGGATCGCCTCACGCTCGTCCGCGGCGCGGTCCAGGACGTCGCGAAAGCGCACGGACCCTTCGACGGCTACAATCTCTCCGACATCTTCGAGTATCTCGATCCTCCCACCTGCGCTTCGATCTACGAGACGCTGCTGGCCGTCGGTCGTCCCGGCACCCGGTTCGCGTACTGGAACATGCTCGTTCCGCGGCAACGCCCTGATTCCATGAAGGATCGCGTGCGCTCGTTGCAGGACCGCGCCGAGGCCCTGTTCGCCGTGGACCGCGCGTTTTTTTACAGCGCGTTCGTGCTGGAGCAAGCCGCATGAGCGCCGCCGATCTGCGCGGCGCGGCGATCATCGCCGGGCTGTTCGGCGTCGTCCTCGTCCTCGCCGAGCTCTGGGCGCGCGCGTGGAACGGCAAGCCGGAGCACACGCGCAAGCTGGTGCATCTCGGCGGCAGCGCGATCGGCGTCTTTCTCCCGCTGCTCGTGGAGTCTGTGCTGATCGCGGGTTTCCTCACCTTCGGCTTATCGCTGCTCTTCTTCGTGACCTCGAAGGGGAAGCTGTTGCGCAGCGTCGGTGGCGTATCGCGTTCCAGCCGCGGCAGCGAGTACTACCCGCTCGGCGTGTTTCTCGTCTTCGTGCTCGCCGACGACCAGTACTGGCGATATCTCGCATCGCTGCTGACGCTGGGCGTCGCCGATGCGTTCGCGGCACTCGTCGGGAGCGAGTACGGACGGGTGAGGTACGACGTGGAGGAGGAGAGCAAGAGCCTCGAGGGCTCCCTGGCCTTTCTGGTCGTCGCGTATCTCGCGATCCAGCTGCCGACGCTGCTGCTCACCGACCTCGATCCGACCACGGTCGTGCTCTCGTCGCTGTTGGTTGCGCTCGTCGTCACCGGGTTCGAGGCGATCTCGCTGCGCGGCGCCGACAATCTCTTCGTGCCGATCGCTGCGTGCGTGATTCTCGGCAAGATCACCACGAAACCGTTCGACGAGATCGTTTTCCAGAATGCCAGCCTCGTCGGGCTGTGCATCGTCATGGGCTTCGGCGCCCGCTGGTTTCCCATACTTAACGTAGGCGCCACGATCGCGGTTCTGCTGTTCACCTACGGCCTCTGGTCGCTGGGCTCGCCGCTGTGGGCGCTCCCGGTCTTCATCGCCCTCGTCGCGCTCGTGACGGCACGATCGGGACGATTCTCCGGGAAATACATTGGTGTGCGCCCTGTTGCCCGGGCGTGCATCCCGCTTTTCGCGATCCTGATCCTCTCGAACACCAATGCCGCGCACAATTTCTGGTATGCGCCCTACCTCGGCGCGGCAGCCGCGATGACGGTCATCGGCGTCGTTCAGGCGGCGGGGAGTCGCACTCGTGCCGTGGTTCTGGCCCTCGCGGCCAGCGCGGCGATCATTCTGCTGCCGACACGGTTCGCGCCGAGCGCGCCGTGGTCGTCGATCGTGCTGCTGTTCGCGATCGCGCTGCTCGGCGGGGGAGCGGCGCTCGCGCTGCGGCGGCGCTATCCGGCTCAGTCGCGTCTCGGCGAGGCCATTCCGGCGCTGACGGCGATACTGACCGCCGGCGCGGTCGCGGGCATCGAGTACGTCGGGGCCGTGCCAACGTGGATCATCCAGTAGATCTCCTTCGTTTCGACTGGCGGTGTCGCGGGTTCAGGGATCCACAGTTGGTCTCCGATCGTGACGGAAACGGCGGATGAGGCAGAGAAAGAGCGAGAACTGCGAGTGGATTGTTAACGGCGGCACACACAGAGGTTCTGTTCCGCCGTTCACAAACAAGATGGGGTTACGGCGTCATCCGCCCTCATCCGACGTTTTCGCCCCATCCGCGATCGAATTGTAGATCCCAAAACACGCACGAAGACCGGTCGAAGGACCTATGCCGTCGATGAACCGTCGAGCACTTCGACCACACCGGTGGTGCCATCCATCGTGACGCGCTGACCCGTTTTCAGGCGCGTGGTAAGGCCAGGAATTCCGACGATGGTTGGAATTCCCATTTCGCGCGCCACGATGGCCGAGTGCGACAGTATGGATCCGCGCTCGATCAGGAGACCGGATACCGACGGATACAGGGGCACCCATCCAGGGTCCGTGCGGCCGGCGACGAGGATTTCGCCGGCGAGCTGGGCATCGTCGGAGGGCGAGAGAATTACTTTCACCGTGTTGGTGACCTGCCCCGGCGAGCACGGGATGCCACGCAGCGCGCCATCGGTGCTCGGCGCAACCACCGCAGGGCCGCGGAATCGATTGCGCGCGTAAACCATGCCGAACGTCTCGAAGCGGTCGTCGGGCGGCTCTTCGTCGCGGTACTCGTCGAACTCGGAGCGCCGCAGCCTGGTCAGCTCGCGCAGACGCGCGGTCACCGCGGTGCCCTTGATGAAGTCGAATATCTCGTCGAGCGTCAGGTAGAACACGTCGTCCACGCGGTCGATCGCTCCGGCGTCGACGAGATGGGTTCCGAGCGCCCGCACCAATTCGCGCACGAGCCCGAAAATTCGCGTCCGCGCGAAGCGCATGTTCTCGCGATTCTTGACTCCCAGCCGCGCGTTGCGCAGCACCCAGTTGAAGACTGCGCGTTTGAGCGGCGAGCGGATGAGCGAGTGAGCACGGCGTTCCGCCCCCATGCGGATCGCTGCCTCGCGGGAAGTGATCGCGCGAGGATCGGCGCCCGCCGGCGACGCGACGTAGTTCCGGATCACCTGGTATGCGAATTCCGGCCGGTCCCGAAGGGTGTGCTGCTAGATCTTGAGCTCGTTCATGCAGCGGAAACCGTATTCGTCGTGATACCGGC
>JBOHTL010000594.1:0-2495 GCA_050733735.1 Gemmatimonadaceae bacterium | reverse complement strand
GAACGAAAGCAGACGCTGTGTGAGGGAGGCAGCGCGATCTCCGGCGTCCGCGATGGCTCTCACATCGCTGCGAAGCGGATCGTCAGTCGGCAGCCTGTCGAGCAGCATGCCGCAGTAACCACCGATGACCGTGAGCAGGTTGTTGAAGTCGTGCGCGACGCCGCCCGCCAGCTGCCCGATGGCCTCCATCTTCTGGGCCTGACGCAGCTGCTGTTCACGTTCGACGAGCGCATCCTCGGCGCGACGGCGCTCGATGGCGCTCGACACGAGATGCGCCGCCGACCGCACGAAGTCGTTGTCTTCAGGCGCGAGATCCACGGACGCCGTCGCGTCGGCAGCCGCCATGGGCTCGAGACCGGTCAGGCCGTGATTCCGAAGCAGATCGAGAGCGGTGGACGAAGGCACGCGCAGCGTTTCCGCGATGGCATCTACGGCGCGGCGCGTGAGCTCCTCGACGTTCGGATCGCGCAGCGCCACCGCCCCCAGTGACGCCAGCACCGCGTGCTGCATCGAACGGTTTCGCAGCATCGCTTCGGTCTCGTACCGCTCCGTGATGTCCGTGGTGATCGACAGCGCGGCGACGATGGTCCCGCCGTCGTGCAACGGCACGGCGCGGTGCTCCACGCGTCTCCGCCGCCCGTGACACCCCACGAGCTCGATGACGATCGTCTCCGATCCTCCCTCGAAGACCTTTTCGTTGAGCGCCGCGAGCAGTGCCCGATCGGGGACCGCGATGAACGGAGCGATGGGACGGCCGAGGACATCGTCGAAGCCGTCCACCTGCAGCATCTCGAGCCCCGCGGGATTGGTATCGAGCACACATCCGTCGCGATCCAGCAGAATCACACAGCCAGGCTCGGTGTTGAGAATCGCGCGGAAGCGCTCTTCCTTCTTGCGCACCTCCTCCGCGGCGGCCTTGAGGTCCGTGACGTCACGGGAGAAGAACGCCATGCCGTCGCCGAATGGAAGCGCATGAATGTCGAACGACCGACCTTCGCGGTTCCTGAACTGCATCCGCGCGCTCTGGCGGGCGGACATCACCGCGCGCAGCTCCTTCTCGAAGGGTGTTCCGACCACCTGGGGGCTGACGTCCCATAGCTCGAGGCCAAGCACGTGCTGCTTGTCGGGCGGCAGCAGCGCCGTGAAGGAGCGATTCACGTAGAGATAACGCCAGCGGCCGTCGAGGATGGCGATGGCCTCCGGGCTTTCATCCGCGAGCGCGCTCAACCGCGCCGTATCCGGGGCGATGGTGGCGGGGTCGAGCTCGGGTTGGACCGCGGCGGGCGGGGTTGGCGGCGGCGACATCTACGGTGGGAAGAGAAAAACCGACTCCTCGAGTCTCGGCTCGCGCGCGCCAAGTTTGCGCGCTGGCCCGTCGCCACGCCAGTGCTAATCCCGGCGCATGCCAAGGCCGCGGAGGACGCGTTCGGCGTGTTCCCGCCAGCTCTTCCCGCGATCCGGATCGCCGTACCGCTCGTAATTCAGCTGCCCCGCGTGGGGTGGCGCAGTAAAGATGTAGCGTGGCGCTGGACGGAAGCGCTCGAACTCGAGGCTGAAGTGGTCGAGGACCGATTTCTGTGTCTCGAAGGCCCCGAAGATGCGCTTTTTCTTGGCCCGCTCGGCGGCGTTGAGACGAACGATGCGCTGATCCTTGTCCGCCCCGGCGTGCGGCAGAAATTGCTGCACGACTTTCCGGCCGCTTTGCGCGTGATACAGTGCCAGCTCGAGGATCGCGGGCGGCGTCAGCCCCTCACGACGAAGGACGCCGCAGGCGAGATGCACGGCGAAGGCAGTGGCGTCGTGATCCGTGTGCCCGCCTTCATAGGGATGCGTGAGGACGACGTCCGGCTTGAGCGAGTCGATCAGCTCCGTGACCCGCAGACAGACCTCCGCGAGCCGCAGCGTCACCTCGCCGTCGATGTAGCCCAGAGAGATCAGCCGCTGGAGCGGAAACGCCGCGATGGACATCGCCTGATCCAGCTCGCGGCGACGCGCCTCGGCGTATTCCTCCGGCGTGTCGAACCCGTGGCGCCTGGCACACTCGAGATCATGCGGTGCGCCGTTGGTGATCTCCACGATCCAGGCGTTGCCGAGCCTGTTGAGCCGCGCGCCCGCGCCGATGGATTCGTCGTCCGGGTGCGCAACGACGATCAGCGTCGTGAGCTGCGTCGTGGGCAACGCGTCGGCCTCGACGACTCGATCGATCAACTCGGTCTTGAACGCCCGCGGCAGACGGAAGCGTCCCGCCTTGCGCTTCACGATCGCGAACGGGCCGGTATCCCCGAAGACGCTCTCCGTCCAGGTCAATAGTGGACGCAGCTGCGGTTGCAGCGACGCTTCGCCCAGCGCGCGGATCTCGCTGTGGATCGCGGCGACACGTGCGGCTCGCCGCTCGAGCGTTGGAGGTGTCTGAGGGGGCTGCGTCATGATTCTACGCCTTCAGCACAAACCGCTTGCGCGTGGCGTACCACACGAGTGTCCCGGCCAGCGTGGTG
>JBOHTL010000593.1:0-3926 GCA_050733735.1 Gemmatimonadaceae bacterium | reverse complement strand
GTTCAGCACCGTGACGTTCTGGCCGGGCGCGTCGAGCACGGGATTCGTGATCACGTTGCCGGCATTGTCGCGCACCACCGGCTGGCCGTCCGCGCCGCGTTCGACGTCCACGGCCCAGAAGCCACCCAAGGGGAATCCTTCCCGGTGCCGTTGCACGTCCGCGAACGCGCCGAAGATGACTTCTTCGCGAACGCCGTTGAACGACGCCAGCTTGTTGTTGTTGGTGGAGAATGCCAAGGTGGCATCCCACCCGAACCTCGGGAGAGAAAGCGGGCTTCCTGTCAACAGCAGCTCGATCCCCCTGTTCGAGATCTCACCGATGTTCACGAGGTGAGAGCCTGTAAATCCCGTTGAACCCGGATCTGGCACGCTGATCAGAGCGTCGATCGTCTGTTTGTTATAGAAGGTGAACTCGACCCCGAGACGGCCGCGCAGCACAGAAGCGTCGAATCCCAGCTCCAGCTCCTGTCCGGTTTCGGCCTTGAGGTCCGGGTTGCCGTACGCCGAGACGGTCAATGTGTTGACGAGTGCGTCGGCAGCGACGCCCTGACCGCTTGTGAAAGTCCTGTCGGCCGAGAATGGGTCAGGCGCATTCCCCGCGCGTCCCCAGGCGGTGCGCAGCTTGAGCTCGTCGATGTATGGCACATTGAAGAACTCTTCGTCGGACGCGATCCAGGAGAGTGACGCCTTGGGATACACCACCACCGAGAAATTCGAGCCGAAGGCGGAGTTGTCGTCGATGCGGACGGCACCGGTCGCGTAGAGGCGATCGCGCCAGCCCAGCCGCTCCTCGAAGAAAAAGCCGAGCGACGTCTGCTCGGAGATGTCTTCATCAGCGTCACGGGACGCCGCCGCTCCCACCAGGTTCAGGTTGTTGGCCACGAGGCCCTCGCCTGACGCAAAGAAATCGCGCCGCTTCCGGGCGTTGAGCTGCATGCCCGCCGACGTGGCCGAGTGGAGAGACCGGGGGAGGGCCCTGCTCACCGTACCCGCATAATCCACCGTCCACCGGTGGATCGCGCCGATCTCATGATCGACGACGCCCGTCGCGGAGATGGCGCCCCACGGTGCGCGTCCCGTGGTGTCCTGCCGAATGAATTCCGTTTCGATGTAGCTCTGCCTGTCCATGCCGAGCGTCAGCTTGTTGCGGAACCATTCGATCGGAGCCCAGTTGCCGGTGACACCGAGCGTCATCCGCTCGAGGCGATTCTGGTTGTCGAATTCATTGGTGACGTCCGGGCTGAAGCCGAGGAATCCGGCTTCCCAGGGGGAGGACTGGGCCCGTGCCCGGCCACGCATCGAGTTGCGAATCAAGCCGTTGGATGCGTTGTTGCTGAGCGGTTGCTGCAGATGGGTGCGCGTGTAGCTGACCTGACTGTTCAGGTTCAGCTTTGGGTTGACCTCGATGTCGAAGTTGCCGCGCCCGCCGATGCGGTCGAAGAAGTTGTTGAAGTACACGCCTTTCTCGTCGTTCTTGTTGAACGACATGAAGTATCCCATCGTGCCTGTGCCCCCGCGAACCGATGCGTTGAAGTCCAACACGTCGCCGACCCGAAGCGCGCGGGGGTGCCGGAAGAGCGGGTCATCTCGCAGCACGAACTCGTTCGACCCGGGGATGGCGATGATGTCCGCGGCGGGGATGTCGGTGCGCAAGGTTCCGGAGCGGTCGTACCACCCTACTGGGAGCGTCGCCCGATTGCCGGCTGCGACCTGACAACCCGGGAACGAGTTGGAGCTCTGCATCGCCACTGTGCAGCGGCGGTACGTCGTGTAATTGTCGCCGGAAATGCTCTTCACCCATTCGTTCTCGCCGAACTCGGTGCTGAACGTCCATTGCGCTGCCTGTCCGCCGCGCCCCTTCTTGGTGATGATCTGGATCACGCCGTTGGCGGCGTCGGCGCCGTACAGCGTAGCCGCCGCGGGTCCCCGGATCACCTCGATGCTTTCGATATCCTCGGGATTGATGAAGTCGAGCGCGGTGCCGCCCTGATAGGTGCTGGCCGCTTCGACGGTGCCGCTCTCGATACGGATTCCGTCGACGTAGAACACCGGCGCATATCCGGCGCTCATCGAACCGGCGCCGCGGATTCTGATATTGGACGACGCGCCCGTCTGGCCGCTGTTGGCCATGAGCGACAGTCCCGGCGTTCGCGCGGTCAGCAGCTCTGTGGCGTTCGTGAGCGGCGCCACTTCCAGCCGGTCGCCGACCGTGATGCTGCCGACCGAGTTGCCGATCTCGCGCTTCTCCGTAGCGCCTGCCGTTCCGGTCACGACCACCTCGCCCAGCACGATGGCCGACACCGAGAGGTAGAGATCCAGCGCAGCCGTCTGTCCCGACGCCACGGTGACCGTGCCTTCACGGCTCGAGAAACCGAGCTTGTTGGCGCGCACCGTGCGCTCGCCTACCGGAACTCCAGCAATCGTGAACTGGCCCTCTTCATTGGTCATCGCGCCGCGAGTGGTGCCGACCACCTGTATGCGGACATCTGAGACCGGTGTTCGTGCGGTTGCCGATCGCACCGTACCCGTGATGGTTCCGGACTGCGCCAGTAGCGGAGCGGCGCTGAACAACAGCAGGACGGTTGCGGCGAGAACGACTGGACTACCGCGACGTCGACGACGACTCATACGTTTGCCTCCCTTGGACCGTGGATCGCCAACTCCTTTAACCCGACCATCAGCGTCGGCGTCACCGCGAGCCCGCGACGGAGCCCGAGGAGTGCTGCGACGTTAGACAAATTCGTGAGAATCGCAAGGGCGAATGCGCCGCGAGGTGCGGCCATTCGAGCCTCAGGGCACGGCACTGATGACTTTCGCCGTGTCCTTCTTTGGATCCTCCAGGGTCTCGAGCACGTCGCGCCACGCGAACTTCCGTCCCTGTCCGCGGACATAGTAGTCCATCCATGCCATCTCCGCTGTGGCCTTCACGAGTTGATTGCGCGGATCAGGAATCCCGTGCGACTCGCCAGGATACACGAACAGCTCCGTGGGAACGCCGAGCCGCTTCAGCGCCATGTGCAGCTCCTCGGACTGCGGGCTCGGCACACGTGGATCGCCCTTCACCACGTGAATCATCGTGGGGGTCTTCGCGTTCCGGATGTACTTGAGGGGTGACTGGTTCCAGTACGCGTCGAAATCGTCGTACGGCAGCTTGTCGCCGAGGTAGTGCTGCCGATTCCGCTGAACGTCGCTCTGCGCATACATCGAGATCCAGTTCGACGTGCCCGCGCCCGAGCTGATCGCCTTGAAGCGATCCGTGTGCGTCAGGATCCAGTTGGACCAATGGCCGCCGGCGCTCCACCCGAAGGCCCCCATCTTCGCGCTGTCCACGATGCCCTGCGCGATCAGGTGGTCCACGCCGGTCATGATGTCTTCGTAGCCCTGCTCGAAGTAGTTGCCGACGATCGCGGTCTTGTGCGCTTCGCCGTAGTTCGTGGAACCGCGATAATTGGGACGGAGCACGACGTATCCGGCGCCCGCGTACACCTGCGCCGTGTTGTCGAAGTCGAGAACGTCGGCGGACGCCGGGCCGCCGTGGATGTTGACCACGAGCGGGTAGCGGCGGCCCGGCTGGTATCCGACCGGCTTCGTGAGAACGCCGCCCACCATCTTGCTGTCGGTCGAGCGCCAGGTGATCTCCTCCTCCTCACCGAGCGCGAAGGAACGCACCTGCGGGTTGGCGTCGGTGAGCTGCGTCCACGCGCTCCGTCGAGGCACCTGGTCGATCGACGCAACCGTGTAGAGGGTCGACGGCGTCCTCGAGTCGGAGTACCGGATCAGGACGCGCTTCGAGTCCTCGTCCTCGTCGACACGCACGGACGCCCGCTCATTCGTCACGGGTCGAACGGTGTTCTTCGCGATGTCCAGCGCGAAGAGCTGGTTGGTCGCCTTGAGCCCTTCATTGAAGTAGATGGTGCGGCCGTCGC
>JBOHTL010000592.1:0-3428 GCA_050733735.1 Gemmatimonadaceae bacterium | reverse complement strand
GTGCAGTACGAGATGGATGTTTATTGGGTGACGAAGGCCGGCGGCGATCCTTTGGACTACATCCGCCGCCATCCCGATCGCTTTTCGATGCTCCACATCAAGGATTCGGCGGGGCCGCCCGACCATCGCATGGTCAACGTGGGCGCCGGCACGATCGATTTCGGCGCGATCATGCGGCTCGATGCGTCGCAGCGGGGAACCATCCGGCACGTCTTCGTCGAGCATGACAATCCCACCGATCCGTTTGTCTTCGCAAAGCAGTCCGTCGATCACCTGAGCCGGCTGGAATACTGATGCTGCAGCAGCAACCCACCCGGCGCGCTCCGGCCGTCGCGCAGCGCGCCCCCTATGACGTCTGCATCATCGGCAGTGGCGCCGGAGGCGGGATGGCGGCGCATGCGCTCACGCAGGCGGGCGCGCGCGTCGTGATGCTCGAGGCGGGCGAGCCGTGGTACGCGTCGCGCAACGCGAAGATGATGGTCCCGACCTACGCATCTCCGCGGCGCGGCGGCTCCACACGCCTGCGTCCGTTCGGCGAGTTCGATGCCTGCGACGGCGGTTGGGACATCGCCGGCGAACCGTACACCGTCGCCAGCGGTTCACAGTTCCGATGGTGGCGCGCCCGCATGCTCGGCGGCCGCACGAATCATTGGGGACGCATCTCGCTCCGGTTCGGCCCCGATGATTTCAAGGGGAAAACGAGGGATGGGCTCGGCGACGACTGGCCCATCAGCTACGACGACGTCGCGCCCTACTACGATCGCGTCGATCGCCTCGTCGGCATCTTCGGCAGCGCCGAAGGGCTGCGGAACCACCCCGACGGCATCTTCCTGCCGCCGCCGGCGCCACGCTGCTACGAGCTCCTCGTCAAGAAGGCGTCGGACAATCTGAACGTTCTTTGCATCCCGTCGCGGCTCTCGATTCTGACGCAGCCCTTGAACGGCCGCGCCGAATGCCACTACTGCGGCCAGTGCAATCGCGGCTGCACGGTGAAGGCGAACTTCTCCAGTCCGGACGTGCTCATCGCGCCGGCGCAGGAGACCGGCCGACTGACGCTGATCACCAGCGCGATGGCGCGTGAGGTCTCCATCGGTGACGACGGACTCGCGACCGGCGTGTCCTACATCGACAAGACCACCGGCGAGGATCGCCATGTCCGCGCGCGCATCGTCGTGCTCGCCGCGAGCGCCTGTGAGTCCGCGCGCATCCTGCTGAACTCGAAATCGACGCGGTTTCCGCAGGGGCTTGCCAACTCCAGCGGCACGGTAGGAAAGTATCTCACCGATACGACGGGAACCGATGTCGCCGGATTCATTCCCGCACTGATGGACCAGGTACCGCACAATGAGGATGGCGTCGGCGGCCTGCACGTCTACATGCCCTGGTGGCTCGACAATTCGAAGCTCGACTTTCCCCGCGGCTATCACATCGAAGTCTGGGGTGGACGCGGACAGCCGAGCGCGGGCTTCATGGGCGGCATCCACCGGTATCCGTCGGGCGGCGGCTATGGGCAGCAGCTCAAGGAGGACTACCGCCGGTACTATGGCGCGACGATCGGATTATCCGGGCGCGGTGAGCAGATCCCGAACGAGCATTGCTACTGCGAGATCGATCCGAACATCGTCGACCGGTTCGGAATTCCGGTGCTGCGCTTCCACTGGAAATGGACCGACCACGAGTACAACCAGGTGAAGCACATGCAGGAGACTTTCCGCGCGATTATCGGGGAGATGGGTGGCCAGGTCTTCTCGCCGATGCCATCCCGCGAGAACGGATACGGCATCGCGCCGGGAGGAGTGATCATTCACGAGCTTGGGTGTACGCGAATGGGCGATGACGCTCGGACATCTGTCGTGAATGGCATGGGCCAGGCGCACGACTGCCGCAATCTGTTCGTCGCGGACGGCGGCACTTTCGTCTCGCAGTGTGACAAGAACCCGACGTGGACGATTCTCGCGCTCGCGTGGCGGACGGCGGACTACATCTCGGAGCAGCGCAAGGCGGGGGCCCTATGACGGACATGTCACGTCGCGAAGCGTTGCTGGGGATGGGCACGGTCTCGCTGGCCACCTTCCTCGAGCTCACGCCACCGCAGGTCGAGCGCGCGCTCAACGGCATGACGGCGCTCTCGGAGGCGTCGGAAGCAGAACAGCAGCAGTTCGTGCCGAAGTTCTTCACCGCGGCTGAATGGCGCACCCTGCGCGTCCTCGTGAACCACATCATTCCGCGCGATGCCCGCTCCGGCAGCGCGACGGACGCCAAGGTCCCTGAGTTCATGGATTGGATTCTCGCGGACAGCGAGGCGAGTGAATCGAGCAAGGTTGCCATGCGCGGCGGTCTGGCCTGGCTGAATCAGGAATCCCGCAAGCGATTCGGCCGCGCGTTCGCGATCGCGACCGACGCGCAGCGCCGTCAGATCCTCGACGACATTGCGTGGCCGGCGAAAGCCCCTGCGTCGCTGAGTCAGGGCGTTGCGTTCTTCAATCGCATCCGCGACTTCACCGCGTCGGGCTTTTTCTCTTCGGCGATCGGATGGAAGGATCTGCAGTACATCGGCAACGTGTCGAACCCGGGTTGGAAAGGCTGTCCCCCCGAGGCGATGCGCAGGCTCGGCGTCACACCTGAGATCATGAACTCTCGACCCACGCGAAGCGGATGAGCGACAAGCGATTTGGAGTGGGATTCATCGGCAGCGGGTTCAACGCCCGCTTTCACATGCTGGGCTGGCGCGGCGTTCGCGACGGCGACGTCCTCGGCGTCTGGAGCCCGAACAAGAAGAACGCGGAGAGCGCCGCCGCGTACGCCCGGCAGCTGGACGTCGGCGCCGCGAAGGCGTACCGCTCGATCACCGAGATGGTGCAGGATCCGGCCATCGACGCGATCTGGGTGACCGGCCCGAATCACGCCCGCGTCGAAAACATCGAGGAGCTCGTCGCGGCGATCTCCAGCGGCCGCGGATCGCTCCGCGGGATCGCATGCGAGAAACCTCTTGCCCGGAACGTTGCCGAAGCGAAGAAGATTCTGAAGCTCATCGAGAGCGTTGGACTGCAGCACGGCTATCTCGAGAACCAGCTGTTCTCGCCGCACGTCGAGGCCGGACGCATGCTGATATGGGCGCGCGGCGCGGCGACGACCGGCCGCCCCTACCTCTCTCGCGCAGCGGAGGAGCACAGCGGGCCGCACATGCCCTGGTTCTGGAAAGGTGAGCTGCAGGGCGGCGGCGTGCTCAACGACATGATGTGTCACTCGGCGCTCGTCGTGCGACATCTCCTCACGAAACCGGGCGAGCCCTATTCCACGGTGAAGCCGGTGCGCATCACCGGGCGCATCGCGAGTCTCAAGTGGAGCCGGCCGGAATACGTGAAGCGGCTCGCCAAGACACATCCGGGAGTGGACTACTCGAAGACGCCCTCCGAGGACTTCGCCAG
>JBOHTL010000591.1:0-4042 GCA_050733735.1 Gemmatimonadaceae bacterium | reverse complement strand
TCGGAGATGTGAATGAGACCATCGATCCCTGGTTCGATCTCTACGAAGGCGCCAAAGCTCGTGAGGTTCCGGACTTTCCCACTGATGCGCGTGCCGACCGGATACTTGAGCGGCAGCACGACCCACGGATCCTGTTCTGTCTGTTTCATCCCGAGAGAGATCTTCTCTTCATTCGGGTCAACTTTCAGAACGACCGCTTCAATCGTTTCGCCGATGGAGACGAGCTTCGACGGGTGACGCACGTTGCGCGTCCAGCTCATCTCGCTGATGTGCACCAGGCCTTCGATGCCCGGCTCGAGCTCGATGAACGCGCCATAATTCGTGATCGACACGACCTTGCCCTGCACGCGCGTACCGACCGGATACTTTTCCGCGACGTCCTTCCACGGATAGGGGTGCAGCTGCTTGAGGCCGAGTGAGATGCGCTCGCGCTGCCAGTCGATGTCGAGCACCTTCACTTCGACTTCGTTGCCGATCTGCACCATCTCGCTCGGGTGCTGGATGCGGCCCCACGACATGTCCGTGATATGCAGCAGGCCGTCGACGCCACCGAGATCGATGAATGCGCCGAAATCGGTGATGTTCTTGACGATGCCTTTACGGACCTGATCCTTCTCGAGCTCCTTCATGAGCTTTTCGCGCTTGCCGGCCCGCTCGCTCTCGAGGATCACGCGACGCGATACAACGATGTTGCGACGACGCTTGTTCAGCTTGATGATCTTGAACTCGAACTTCTGCCCGAGCAGCTCGTCGATGTTCGGAACCCGACGGAGCGCGATCTGTGACCCAGGGAGGAACGCGTCCACACCCATGAGGTCCACGACGACGCCGCCTTTGATCTTCTTCTGCAGCACGCCTTCGACCGGCTGGTCGTTCTCGTAAGCGACGCGGATGCGCTCCCACACGCGCATGAAATCCGCCTTCTTCTTCGAGAGGACGACGGAGCCTTCCTGGTCTTCCAGGTGCTCCAGCAACACCTCGACCTCGTCACCGGGCTTGAGGTCGGGCATGTCCTTGAATTCTTCCAGAGGAACTGTGCCCTCTGACTTGAAGCCGATGTCGAGCACCACGACGTTGTCGCGGACGCTCTGAACCTTCGCCTTCACGATCTCGCCTTCGTCGATGGACGCGAGCGAGCCCTGGTACAGATCCATCATCCGCTCATAGTCGGATGAGGTGTACTCGTCTTCGTCGTAGAGCTCAGGGCGACGGTTCATCAATGGGCGCAGCGTCGCGCGCTCCTGGTCGCGCTTTTCCTTTGCTGTGCCGGGCTTCGTTGGGAGTTCTGCCATAACAACCAAATTGATCTCCAGAACGCGGATTTTTCGGCTCGCCGCGCGCGAGGCGAAAGTGAAAAGTGATTAGGCGTGGTGCTTAAGCACTAAGCACCAGGCACTATTTCGGAGCCTAATAACGTACCACGTCGCATCAACCTTTGGAAGTGTCGTCTCCACGCTGAGTTACGGCTTTTGCCAGGGCGACGATCCGGTCCACCTGCTCTTCCTGCGTGAGGTACGTCGTGTCCAGCAATACGGCATCGGGCGCCTGACCGCTCTGTTGTGAATCGCGGGCATCGCGATGCACGAGCTGGTCCGTTTCCTCGGCGATTTCCTCGTCCGTCGGAGCGCGCTGCAGCCGTTGGATCAGACGACGACGAGCACGCTCCCACGGGTCGGCGACCAGGAAGATCTTCACCTCGGCGTCGGGAAAGACGGCCGTCCCGATGTCCCGGCCATCCACTACAACCGAATGCGACCGCGCAGCGTCACGGACCTGTTCGTTGACCCAAGTTCGGACCCGCGCCATTCGTGCGACGAGAGACACATTTCGCGTGACGTCTATTCCCCGAATCTCTGTTTCCGCGACGACGCCGCTGATGCAGGGCGCAAACCCTCGTTCCGTAGGGGCAAGGGTTACCTGTTTCCGTGCGGCGTCGAGGACGAGATCCTCGGTCCACTGGTCCGGCTGCAATCCCGATTGCAATGCCACCGCGGTTGCGGCGCGATACAGGGCGCCGGAATCCACATGACGGTACCCCAACCGCTCGGCCACCCATTGCGCGGTGGACGACTTGCCCGATGCCGCCGGACCATCGATGGCGATGACAACGCGAGCGCTCATGCGGTCACTCGTTCGAGCTCACGCCAGAAATCTGGATACGAGACTGCCACGCATTCCTGGTCATCGATCTCGATGGCATTCGGCGCGAGAGCGCCGAGCACTCCGAAAGCCATCGCGATACGGTGGTCACCATTGGTCGTGATGCGTCCGCGCAGTGGCCGATCGCTGCCCGTGATCCTGAACCCATCGTCGAGCTCCTCGGCGTCGGCGCCCAGGATCCTGAGGTTCGAAACCAGCGTGGCTATGCGATCGCTTTCCTTCACTCGGAGCTCGCCGGCGCCGCGCACGACCGTCGTGCCCTCCGCGCGAGCTGCCACGCAGGCAAAAAGTGGAAGCTCATCGATCATCGCGGGCACGTGCTCAGCCGCGATGTCCAGCGCGCGAAGCGTCGACGCGGCGACGGCGATCGTTCCCAGAAGCTCGCCGCCTTCCTCGCGCTGGTCGCGAAGGGCGATCCTGGCCCCCATGCGTCGCATGACGTCGAGGAAGCCGGTGCGCGTGGGATTGAGACAGACATCGGTGAGCTCGACGTCGCCACCGCCGGACAGCGCGGCCAATGCCACCCAGAAGGCCGCGGACGACGGATCAGCGGGAACGCTGACGTCCTCAGGACGCAGCACCTGCCCTCCTTCGATCTCGATGGTCGTGCCGCTTTCGCTCGTCTCGATCGCGACGCCGCGGCCGCGAAGCATTCGCTCGGTGTGATCCCGCGACGGATGCGGCTCGCGCACGGTGGCGGGAACGCCGGCGGTCAGCGCGGCGAGGAAGATCGCGCTCTTCACCTGGGCGCTGGCGACGCGAGACTCCCAGGTGATTGGCCGCAGGGCGGCGCCGCTCACGATCATCGGCAGACCGCCGTGATCTGCCAGCTCGACCTTCGCGCCCATGGCCGTCAACGGTTCCGCGATGCGGCGCATGGGACGTCGCGAGAGGCTTGCGTCGCCGACGAAGGTCGACGTCAGAGCGGAACCGGCAACCACACCGGCCATGAGCCGCGTCGTCGTGCCGCTGTTGCCGCAGTCGAGCGGTTCTGCGGGAGAACGCAGGCGGCTGCCGGCGCCCGTGATCACGAATTCGTTCGAAAGCGGCGGGATCCCGGCTCCGAGCGCGCGCAGGACGCCCGCCGAGCTGTGCACATCGGCCGACTGGAGGATGTTGGAGATGTGAGATTTGCCGCGCGCCAGCGCGGCGAGGATCAGAGCGCGGTGGCTGATGGACTTGTCTCCCGGCGCGCGAATGACACCGGACACGCGCGTGGTTTTCAGCGCAGCCATCCCTCGAGAGCGGTTGCGACATCGGTTTTCTCGTCGCGGTACTTCACGATTACCGGCGTCTGGAGCGACAGCTTGTGCTCCGCTCCCCAACCCCTGCTCACTGCCCGGGCGCCCGGAACCACGACGGCATCCGAAGGAATCTCGAGGGGCGTCGTCGCGCTGCCTGTGAGCACGCGTTCGTTCGGGAGATCGTAGACCGGCGTGCCGCGCGTGAGCACCACACCGGCCGCGAGGACCGCGCGCGCCCGCACGACCGTGCCCTCGTAGACGCCACAGTTTCCGCCGACGAGGACGTCGTCCTCGATCACGACGGGGCTCGCGTTCACCGGTTCCAGCACGCCGCCGACCTGCGCGGCGGCGCTGAGATGGACGCGCTCCCCGACCTGCGCGCAGGATCCGACGAGCGCGTGCGAGTCGATCATCGTGCCACTGCCCACGTGCGCGCCCACGTTCACGTACATCGGCGGCATGCACACGACGCCTCTCGCGATGTACGCGCCGCGACGAATCGCCGAGCCGCCTGGAACGATGCGCACGCCGTCGTCAGCGGTGAAACGCCGCAGCGGATATGTGTGCTTGTCGATGAAGCTGAAGCGGCGGTCCGAGGCTCCGGAGGGAATGGACATATCCATCATCGCGCCGAGCTT
>JBOHTL010000590.1:0-6263 GCA_050733735.1 Gemmatimonadaceae bacterium | reverse complement strand
GTGATGACCAGTACATCGTCTCACGACTGGCGGACGCCGGTGTGCGGACGCTGATCAACGACAATGGTCGCCTCCCGGCGCCGCATGCCGACGTCTGGGTCTGTGGTTTCGACGACTGGGACGAAGGCGACCCTGACGCGGACAAGGCCTTCGCCGGCGCGGATGGGACGCGCATTCTGCTCGCGCACCAGCCGGATGCACTGCTCGTCGTGGAAGAGCGGCCTTTCGACATCGCCTTCTTCGGGCACGTGCACGGTGGACAGTTTCTGCGGGACGACCGTGAGCCGTTGATCCGGCACAAGGGTCCGGTGAGCAAGCTGTACATGCACGGCGGCCTGTTTCACACCGGCGTCAACGATGCGCCTGTGCTCGTGAGTCGCGGCATCGGCACCAGCACACTGCCTGCGCGGCGGCATGCGGATCCGCAGGTGCACATCTGTACACTGGTTGCGAAAGACGCTTGAGTCCCCTTTTCCTGAGCTGATTCACTGCGCCTCATCGTCTACAACCCGGGCGGCGGCGCGGCCATCTGGCAGCCGATGCTGAACGCAGCGCTGCGCGTGCTGCGTTCGTTGCCGGGCGAGCATCTAGTGGTGAGGACGGAAAGGACCGACATGTCCGGCCCTGTGCGCCGGGCGCTCGCGAAGGAGCCCGGCATCATGCAGATCGTCGCCTGCGGAGGCGACGGGACGGTTGCGGCATGCGCGGCCGCCCTCGAGGGTCAGGACATCCCTATCGCCGTCATTCCCACAGGAACGACGAATGTGCTGGCGTACGAGCTGGGACTGCCGACCAGTCCGGTGGCGGCCGCTGCTCTTCTTCGCGGCGAAATGCGCCGCGTGCCCTTTCGACTGTGGAACGTCAACGGCCGGCCGATGCTGCTGCAGCTGGGGGTGGGGTTCGACGGCCAGCTCGTCGCGCGCACCCCTCGCAGCGTGAAACGAGCGCTCGGTTTCGCCGGAGTGATCGGCAGCGCGGTGCGACACGGCATGACGTTCGACTTTCCCGAGATGCGCGTGACCGGTGTGCTCGAGAACGGCGCGGATCATTCATCGGTCGCTACATCCGTGCTCGTCGCGAACGCGAAGCGCTGGGCTGGGTCGCAACTCACGGTCCCCGGCGCCGATCCATCCGACGACATCATCGACGTGCTGCTGCTGACCTACCGGAACTTCGGTCAGCTCGCCCGCTTCTGGCTGGCGATCCTGTTTCCCGGCGCGCCGCACCTTCGCCTCCCCTATGTAAAGCACGCGCGCATGCGGACCCTGCGCATCGAAGCGCTCGGCCGGCCCGTGGAGGCGCACATTGACGGGGAGCCTGATCTGGTCACACCGCTCGAAGTCGAGCCTGGCAGCCAGGTGATGCTCCTCGCGCGCGCAGAGCCGTTTGACCGTTTGACCGTTTGACAGTTTGACAGTTTCACTTCGCATTCGATGACAAACCGTCAAACAGACAAACCGTCAAGCCCGATCCCCGATCCAGACTCCGCTTCGCGCGTCAGGGCCAGCTTTTCGAAGCAACGACTGATGCGCACGATCGGCGCTCAGCTCGAAACCGTCGAGCCGGGACGCGTCGCGATTCGCCTGCCTTTCCGCGAGGATCTCACGCAGCAGCACGGCTTCCTGCATGCGGGAACGATCGCGGCCGTCGCCGACAGCGCCTGTGGCTACGCCGCGCTGTCTCTGATGCCCGCTGACGCGGCGGTGTTGTCGATCGAGTTCAAGGTCAACATGCTCGCGCCGGCGAAGGGCGACTCGATCATCGCGCGCGCGGAAGTGATCCGGCCAGGGCGCAACATCATGGTCTGTCGCGCGGACGTGCACGCGGTGGACGGCGAGTCGGAGAAGCTCGTCGCGGCGATGCAGGGGACGATGATGGTGGTGCGCGGCGGGGGACTTACGGACTGAAATCGGGGAAAGAGGGTGAAGGGAAAGGGCAAAAGCGTGGGAAATGAAAAGTGGGATCAGGGAGTAACGCCATTTCCCCCATCCCACCCTCCCACTCAGTTCCCCCTTCCCATCACCCTCATTCCCAGGTCAGTAGATATACACCCTTGTCCCCACCGGGATGTAATCGTACAGCCACTCGATGTCCTCATCGCGCATCCTGAGGCATCCATGCGTCGCCGCGCGCCCGATCGAGCTCTTGTGCGGCGTTCCGTGAAGCAGAATCCCGTTCCCAGTATCGAGTTTGTACTTGCCGAGGGTGCCCTCGATCTTACGATTCTTTGATCCGACGGGCGGGATGAAGAGGGTGTTGTCGAACACGATCTCCTCGTCGAGCGGCAGATACATGAACCCGGAGTCGGAATGCAGAACGCCCGCTTCACCGTTCTTGAACATGATCTTCCGGCCGCCGCTGATCCTGTGCGGCTTGTGAAGCGACAGGAATTCGACCTTCAACCCGTATTCCTTCGCCGTCTCGGCGTAGTGCCACTCGGGCGGCGTCCACAGCGGATCGTCGTCCTTGCCCTTCACCCGGCGGGAGCCGCGTGGAGTGTGGAACTGCCACGCCTTCTCGCCGAAGATCAGTCGCTCGCCCGATCCGACCGCGACCGGCGCTTCGAGCACCGTATCCTGGCCGGTCACGACCCACAGCTTGCGGTCGTCGAGGGAGACGACGATGCGAAGACGCTCGTCCTTCTTCGACGCCTCGAAGGCGCGATGCCCAGCGACGCTGTCGGCTCGCGAACGATACGGTGAGCGCCGTGCTGTTGGCGCTGTCGCCGCGCCGTTCTCGCCATCCCACGACGACATCGTGATCGGCGCTCGGGGGTCAGACGGCGTCACCCGCAGCCACTCACCGTTGCGCGCCTGCGCGGACAGATTGGCGGGCACCATGATGACCGTCGCGAGCAATGCGCTGACGAATCTCATCCTGATCACTTCGACAGCCTGAACAGCCATTTCAGATCACCACCCCGGGAAAGGACGTCTCAACTGCAGGTGCAAATTGCAAGACTGGTTCCGAGGGGGCTCGTACACCGCAAGTAGTGCCATGTCTCCGGCAAACGCAACTCGCCGCCCGGAATTTCTCCCGAGCGGCGAGCTGAACTGCGTGGCGCTTACTTACTGCTGTGCCGCAACTCGCTTAGAAGTACCGCACGCCCAGCGAGATCGGGACTGTCCAGGTGCGCGCGTCGTTCGCTTGAATCGTCATCCAGCGCGCTTCGAGGAACATGTCCTGGCTGCCGATGTGGAAGTCCAGGCCGGCTCCGAAGTTGAAGCCGAACTTGTCGCTCCACGACTCGTTATTGGCGTTCTCGTAGCACTCACCGCGAACCGTGAAGTCGCAGGGATTGTCGCCGGGCTCGTCGTTCTCGTTGTCCGACGCGAGTGCCATCCTCTTGAACCGATTGTAGTTCAGGCCGCCGATTCCATAGAGAGCCCAGCCACCGAAATTCAGTGGCTTCACCTTCAGGTCACCGGCCAGGTGCAGCATCAGGGCGGTGCCGCTGCCCATCTGCTCGGAGCCGATGCCGACGGTACGCAGCTCGTCTTCACGCCCGAACTGGTTCATTGCGCCGTCGAGGCGCAGACCGAAGAACCCATGCTGCGGTTCCCAGCCGAGTACACCACCGAAATGGAAGCCGTTGGTGTACACCCGATCGATGTTGCCCCACGGCCAGCTCGAGCCGCCGTAGAGACCCCAATACATCGCGCCGGGTACATCTGGAATCACGACCGGCGTCGGAGGCGTCACCGTCACGGTGTCGACTCGAACGATCGTGTTGTCCACGCGAATCGTGTCGTAACGGGTGACGTACACCGTATCGACGCGCGGTGGCGTGACCACTTCGCCCTTGGAGACGTTGATCCGCGTATCGGACCGCGTCGTACGAAGACGTGTGGTGTCCTGCTGCTGCGCAGCCAGCGGGCTTGCTACAAGCGTAAGCGCCGCGGCGAGGCCCAGCGCGCAGGTGGTAATGTTACGAACGCGCATACTTTGTTCTCCTCCTGGTGCGTTGCACGCCGCGACGTTGTGTCGCGGTATCGCCGCCACGTGAAAAGCATCCTGCGTGCCGTGGCTCAACAGGAAGACCGATTTCGCTTCCCTTGCCATCGGCGACACGGCTGTGTTCGTCAACTGTCGGCCGCCAGTCGACGAATACAGAGCGCCACGCGGCGCGGAGCCATGAAGCAAACTCAGGGCCGTGGCCGCTTATGATCACGAATTATCGATTTCTACATCGATGAGCACATTCGATGTCGCGATCATCGGACTCGGCGCGATGGGAAGTGCCGTTTCCTGGCACTTGGCGAGACGTGGCGCGCGCGTCATCGCCTTCGATCGGCTGCAACCGCCCCATACGATGGGTTCGTCGCACGGCCGCACGCGGATCATTCGTGAGGCGTATTACGAACATCCACTCTACGTGCCCCTCGTGCGACGCGCGTACGAGCTCTGGGACGAACTCGAGCGAACGAGCGGCGCGCGACTCTTCATGCGGACTGGCGGGCTCATGGTCGGCCGCGAGAACGGCTCGCTCGTGCGCGGCGCGGTCCAGAGTGCGCTGGCTCACAGTATCGAGCACGAAATGCTGGACGCGGCACAGCTCGCACGTCGCTTTCCGGCATATCACGCCGCGCGGGACACTGTCGCGCTCCTCGAGAAGCGCGCCGGGATGCTCTTTCCCGAGACATGCATCCAGGCCCAGCTCGACGCGGCGCGCGCATCCGGCGCGGAGCTGCACTTCAATGAAAGTGTCGAGCGGTGGTCGACGTCTGCCGCTGGCATCTCCATCGGGACTAGTCGCGGCGAATATCGGGCGGATCGCATGATCGCAGCGGCCGGTCCGTGGCTGCCGCGATTGCTGGCGCAGGCGGGAGCAGAGCTGCCCCTCGAGATCGAGCGTCAGCTCTCGCACTGGTTCGAACCCGAGGACGCGGACGATGCGAAGTACCGCCCCGAGCGCTGTCCCGTTGCCCTGTGGGAAATGCCCGACGGCGACGTCTTCGCGACGCTGCCGAACGACGGTGATGGCGTGAAATGCGGGATGCATCACGCCGGAGCGGCGACGTCACCCGAAGACGTGAACCGCGTCGTCTCCCAGGGCGAGAATGCGGTGGCGCGCGAGCTGCTCGAGACGGTGATGCCCGGCGCGGGCGGTCGCCTTCTGGATGCGCGCGTCTGCCTGTACACGAACACACCCGACCGGCACTTCATCATTGATTGGCTGGAAGGGGGACGAGTCCTGCTCCTCAGCGCCTGCTCGGGACATGGCTTCAAGTTCGCCACCGCCATCGGCGAGATCGGGTCGCAGCTGGCGACGGACGGCACGAGCTGGCTGGATCTGCGTCCCTTCGCGCTGAGCCGCTTCGACGCCTAGCTCGGCCAGGGCTGTTCGGCCATATTCCCCTGCGAAATGCGCAATACTCGCCCCGAAGACCTGTTCAGAGCGGAAAAAGAGCGCGCGATGACGTCGCGCAATTCGCAGCACGCTCGGCTGCTCGCCGAGGCGAAGGCGGCGTTCGACAAGCTCATGGCCGAAGGCCAGGCGGCGCGCAAAAGCGGACGTCCTCGAAAACATCCCCTGCCGCCCCTCAAGACGGGGTCGCGCGCGCCCTCGCGTCCGACCGCGGCTCCGCCGGCCAAACCCGCGGTCGCGTCGCCTGCCGCTGCTGCTCCAGCTGCAAAGGCCGCGAAGAGCGCGCCCGCCGCTAAACCGGCAGCGAAAGCGAAAGCCGTGAAGACAAAACCGGCGGCGAAGGGTGGGCCGACGAAGCCGGCGCGCGCAGCCGGCTCGAAGAAGGAGAACGGCAAGAGCTCGAAAGCCAAGGGGAAGGCGAAGCGCCGCTGAGCCAGACCTCTCCGCTGGATCTCGACCATGCGACCATGCAGCAGATGGGTCGCCAGGTCGCTGATGCCGTTGCCAGGCACCTTGCCTCGCTCCGCGACCAGCCGGCGTACAGCACGATCGCGCGACGCGAGGCGCAGGCGCTGATCGACGCGGAAGCACCGCGGCAGGCGACACCATTCGACCAGGTGCTCGCGCGCTTTCAGGAACGCGTCGCCCCGCACCACGCCCGCGAGCCGCATCCGCGCTTCCTTGGATATATCCCCAGCTGTCCGACCTTTCCGGCCGTCGTCGGCGACTGGCTCGCGACGGGGTACAACTTCTTCGCCGGCGTCTCGGTCGTGGCCGCGGGTCCTACCGCCGTCGAGCTCACGGTGCTCGACTGGTTCCGTCGCTGGATGGGAATGCCGGACGGAACCCTTGGCCTCCTCACGAGCGGCGGTTCCGCCGCGACAGTGACCGCGGT
>JBOHTL010000589.1:0-2833 GCA_050733735.1 Gemmatimonadaceae bacterium | reverse complement strand
CGTCCAGACAGCGTCGGAATGACCCGCGACGTTCTTTTCCGACCGTTCGTCGTGCTCGAGCGCCTGCTCCTGGAAATCGACTGGACAGCTGACGTGCGCCACCGTGCGATTGGCCAGGGCGGTGCGGCAGGCGCCGTCCACGATATTCCTCACGTGCGCCGCTCCCATGATCTGCTGGTTGTACGCGGCGACGTCCTTGAACAGACCGAGCAGATCGACTTCCTGCTGATAACGGGTGCCGAGCAGATCGTGGTATGTCTGGCCGGTGATGGCGAGCACGGGAGCGCCGTCCAGCTTCGCGTCGTACAGGCCGTTGAGGAGATGAATCGCGCCCGGTCCTGAAGTCGCCAGGCATACGCCGAGGCGTTTTGTGAACTTGGCGTAGCCCGCCGCCATGAACGCCGCGGACTCTTCGTGACGCACGTGAATGAACGCGATGCGGTCGCGTCGCACGCGCAGCGCCTCGATGAAACCGTTGATGCCGTCGCCGGGCAGTCCAAACACGACGCGGACGTCCCAATCGATCAGCCGTTCGACCAGGACGTCCGAGACAGTCAGCTTGCGCCCATTATCCCTGCGGCTCTTCATTTATCGTTTCGATCCTCATATGCGGGCACGATCACTCACAGACGCGCGCGACGGAGCCACGACATTCGTCGTGGTGCTCGACGTCGGCGAAGAAGCGCTCTCCACGCTCAGCGCATTCGCGAAGAAGCAAGGGCTTGCTGCCAGTCATTTCGTGGGCCTCGGCGCATTCAGCGACGTGGTCGTCGGGTTCTTCGACTGGCAGCGCAAGGACTACGAACGCATTGTCATCAGAGAGCAAGTCGAAGTCCTGTCGCTCGTCGGCGACATCACGCTCGCGGACGGAACGCCGCGGGTGCACGCGCACGTCGTGGTCGGGAAGCGCGACGGCACCGCGCACGGCGGTCACCTCATCGAAGGTCATGTGCGACCAACGCTCGAGATCACGCTGGTGGAAACGCCGGCGCATCTGAGGCGCGTCCATGACCCTGCGACGGGTATCGCGCTGATCGATCCCGGTCGGTAGTTCAGCCACTCCCAGTCGTCGGCTGGCGCTGTCGAGCCGTGGAGCGGCACGGGGAGGTCTCGGATGCGGCGGAAACAGCGAATACGGCTGATGACTGCGTAACTGCGACGTGATTGTGAACGGCGAAACAGCGCTAAGGCTTTTCCGCCCTTCACAAACTTGATGTTGTTCCGCAGTCATCAGCCGTCATCCGGCCTTTCGGCCGCATCCGAAATCCACCTGTAGATCTCTCAATCGCAACACCCCCAGTCGAAGTCGCAGAGAGCTTCGTTGAATTCAACCAGAACCGACAAAGAGTTCTGGTAGAACGCAGAATTACAGACGTGCTTCACGCGCGGGCCGTCCGCTCAACGAGCTCGGCGCGTTGACGTTGGCGCCGTCGTCCACGGCCACTCCCATGCGATCGACGAGCTCGCCTCCGAGCCATGCCGTGTAGAGACTGATCGCGCCACCGACCAGAGAAACCGCGAGGGCCATGGTCGATGGATCACCGGGATTCTCGCGACGCATCAGCCAGCTCACGGCGAACAGCCCGACCATGACGACATTCCCGATCCCATGGATCGTGCCGACGCGTTTCGCGCGCGTGCTCCGCGGAATGGCCGTCCAGTCGATGACGCCGAACAGCGCGGCCGCCAGCCCGCCGATGATCCCCGCGGCGATCAGCCAGAAGGAGATCGTCGCCCACTGCGGATTGCCGGTGATCAGGTGAACGACGTCGAAGATGATCGCCGTCGTGAGCAGCGCGAGCGGATACGGGATGAGCATCTGATGAATGGCGTGTCCCAGCAGCTTCGCTCGCGCTTCCATGGCGGTCTCCTTTCGGTCGATAGTCACTCGGTGACGCGGGTCATGCAGCAGGTCTCGCGCCGCGCGCGTCATCAGGTGCGGACATTGCTCTGAACAGATGAACAGAAAGTGAAGATTTCTGCGGGAATTCTGGGGAAACAAGCCGCCTCTGCCTTATGTGTCCGAGCTTCATCCGCTCAAATGAACGTCACGCCTGGCATGGACAATCGCTGCTCATCACGAATCAGCGTGGCGATTGCGATGATGAGAACTCCCTCACCGGCTTCTACTTCCGGGAGACGCGGTACCTCAGGACCCTGCGGTTCGAGATCGACGGCGAGCAGCCCTGGCTGTGCGAGTCGGCGTCCGCCGAGCCGGATTCACTGCTCTTCAACTACGTGCACCCGGAGCTTACCGAGTTCGGTGGCGGCGGCTCGGGGCAGTCGCAGGATGAAGTGTCGCGCGACGCGCACGGTCTTCCGCATCGCTGTCTCGACCTCGTGCTGACGTACGCCACCGGCGTGGCCTCGCTGGACGCCACGGTGCGCGTCGCAAATCGCTCGCGCGAGACCGTGTCGATCGACGTGAAATGGGCGGTGGACACCGATTTCGCGGACATCCAGGAGGCGCTGGGAGGGCGACGGCAGCAGGAGGCGCGTGTGGACACGCACCTGGCTCAGGCGCAGCTCCAGTTTTTCTACCGGCATCCCGACCTTCCTTATAGAAGCATGCTTCGCGCAGGTGGCGACGCGAGATGGGAGACGCGTGAGTCGGCATTTCTGGCCCGGCTGACGCTTGCACCGCAGCAGGCAGCGACGCTCACCCTCCACGTCCAGCCGGTCGACTACGACCAGATGCCCGACGAGGAGACGGCGCGCGCCATCGAAGCGCACTGGCGCGAGTGGCGCGAAGGCTTCGCGCGCGTGCGCATCCCGCGGAACACGCTCGCTGAGGACATCGTGCGCTCCAACCTGCGCGATCTCTCCGCCTACC